>RFHX01000167.1 GCA_003695725.1 Candidatus Schekmanbacteria bacterium | reverse complement strand
TGTTTCCACATCAATTCCTGTACAAGTAGCTACAGGAACTGTATGGAGCAAAGTATCAAGCGGATATAAACATACGATTGCGATAAAGGAAGATGGTACACTTTGGGGATGGGGGTGGAATTTCTTCGGACAGGTTGGAGATGGCACAAATGGCAAAGACACGCCTAATGATAAGAGTGATGATAGTATAACAACTACAACTCAAATCGATTCAAATAATAGCTGGCTAGAGGTATCAGGCGGAGCGTGGTTTTCAACTGCCTTGCAGAATAATGGGGCAATATATACATGGGGATACAATAATCATGGACAGTTGGGGAATAACACAAGCGGCGAAGGAACACGCGCGGATTCCCCTCAGCCAATAATAACGGATACTCATTTTACTAATGTCTATGCCGGCCATGCACAGGCAATTGCCATAAAGGATGATGGAACATTATGGGGGTGGGGATTCAACGGAAAGGGAAGTCTTGGAGACGGAACAACGGAAGATAAAACAACACCAACTCAATTAGGGACTGAATCAGATTGGCATTCAATATTTGTTGGATATGAACATACCCTTGCAATCAAGGAAGACGGAACGCTGTGGTTATGGGGCAGGAATGACTATGGGCAAATAGGCGATGGGACAAAAGAAAATAAAACTTCACCAATACAGATTGGCAATGATAAAGATTGGTATATCGTAAGAGGTGGTGGTATGCATTCACTTGCTATAAAGAGAGATGGCTCTCTTTGGGCGTGGGGACGCAATGACTATGGACAGCTCGGCGATGGAACAAATACTGATAGGATTACACCTGTTCAAATCGGCACTGATACAGATTGGCAGATGGTTGATGGTGGATTTTATTTTTCTATTGCGATGAAATCAAATGGGGAAGTTTGGGCATGGGGACACAATGACTATGGACAGCTCGGTGATGGAACATTTTCAGACAGCAATAAGCCTGTCAAAGCGGCAAATCTCGACCTTACAGACAATCAAGTTCCCATTGCTGATGCAGGCAGTGATTTGACAGTGAATGAAGGTGATACAGTGACATTAGATGGCTCAAATTCATCTGATCCGGACGGAACTATAGTTTCTTATGATTGGGTGCAAACATCAGGCAGTTCAGTAGTCATATCTGATACGACATCTTCTAAAATTTCTTTTACTGCGCCTTCAATTGATACAGATTCAGAAACATTAGCATTTATTCTTACGGTTAAAGATGATAAGGGATTTTTCAATTCTGATGCTGTAAATGTAACAGTGTCGAATGTCATTAGTAAAGCCGACCTTAAGATTACTTCATTAAAAATTCCTCGTAAGGTCAAACGGGGTAGGAAAGCAGTTTTCAAATGTATCGTGAAAAATGTAGGTTCTTTTGGCGCTAGTTCAACTGAATTGTCCTTCTATTTATCAAAGGATAATAGTTCACAAATTCTTTCAGAGGATATTTTATTAGGTACAAAAAAAGTAAAAAAAATGAAAAAAGGAAAAATTCGTGTCCTGAAGAAGAAATGGAAAATACCAAGGAAATTTAAAAAGGGCAGTTTCTATTTGAAGGCATATTGTGACAGCAAAGATTCAGTCGAGGAATCCAACGAAGACAATAATTTAAAAGTCTCGAAAAAAAGAATGAAAATCGTCAAATAATGCTTATGTGCAATTTTGATATTTCAGCAATAATGTTGCTTGACAAAGTTTAATATTATGCTATTAAACTTCCTCCTAAAAAGAGAGTTTTTTACATAAGGAGATGAGATTTGCCAAAGGATAAATCAACAGCAAAAAGGATTCGGCAAAACGAAAGAAATAGATTGAGAAATAAAGCTTACAAGAGCCGGATAAGGACAGAAGTGCGTAAGGTTATAGAATTTTGTAATGCAGGTGACAAAGAATCTGCTGAAAAAGCTCTAAAAACAGCTATTCCGGTTATTGATAAAGCTGTTACAAAAGGAATTTTGCATCGCAATACTGCATCCCGAAAAATTTCTCGTATTGCAAAAAGAGTTGCCAAATTAAACGCTCAACCATAATTGAGACAAATCAAAATCCTTCATAGAGTTCTGTAATTATTGCCGATGCTATTTTATTGCAAAGGAATTCTTCTGCTCTTTTTACTTCTCTTTTGCGGATTATAGAGTCTCTTGGCACTTTAAAATCATAAGAATCTGAATATTCTTCCTTTTTGAAGACAACTTCATTGGTTTTAGTATCTCGCACCATTATGTTGAGTGTCAAAGTTAGTCTATATTCAGTTATTTTATGTCTTTGGTCGATTGCCGCAGTAGAAAGTTTATAGTCTATTACCTTCCCTTCAATAATACTTCTTGCATTTTCTATTTTTTCTACTTTTGTTGCGCCATAATAATCCAATTTAGCTATAAATGCTTCTGTAGCTGGGACTTCAATTCCCATAACTTCGCATTCATTCTTGAATAGAGGCACTGCAACGCTTGTCAAACTTTTGCTTGCCTTTGAGCTTCCACCTCTTGAGATATGATAACATCCAGCAAAAATTGAGCCAACGATTAAAACAGCGAGAGCTGCTTTTATGGAAAGTTTGAATTTTAGATACGTTGTCATTCTATTTGCCTACAACGATATTTATCAATCTTTTTGGAACAATTATTGTTTTTATAATTTTTTTTGAATTTGTGTATTCTTTTACCTTGTCATTTTGGAATGCCAATTCCTTAATCTTTTCCTCATCAGCGTCAGCAGGCACATTGATTCTGCTTCTTACTTTACCATTTATTTGTATTACAAGCGTTATTTCTTCTTCTTCAAGCAGTGAAGAATCATAATTTGGCCAAGGGGTATTGAGTAAAGTTTCTTTTTCTCCCAATAATTGCCACAATTCTTCACAAACATGAGGAGCGATAGGCCAGTAAAGGTTTACCATCGTGAGGACTGCAAATTTAAAGGTATCCCTCAAAGTTTCATCTTCTTTTATTTCTTCATCCTTCAATGAGCTGATTTCATTTATCGCTTCCATAATTGAAGCTATAGCAGTGTTGAAATGGTACCTTTTTTGAATATCAGTTGTTACTTTATTTATTGTGCGATGAACTAAACGGAGAATTTTTTCAGCTTTTTTCGAAATTTTATTTTTATCGATTTGCTTAATTTCACTACTGCCGCATAGAGTATTTGTCCTTTCAACTAAACGCCAAAGACGGATAATGAATCTGCTTGCACCTTCTATCCCTTCGTCGCTCCATTCTAAATCTTTTTCAGGCGGGGCGGCAAAAAGACAGAATGTTCTAACGGTATCTGCTCCATATTTTTCCAAAAGCTCATCCGGGTCAACGACATTTCCTTTTGATTTTGACATTTTAGCCCCGTCTTTGATGACCATCCCTTGTGTAAGAAGACTTGTGAAAGGTTCGTCGGCATTTATCAATCCAAGGTCTCTCATCACCTTTGTGAAGAATCTTGCATATAGAAGGTGGAGGATTGCATGTTCGATCCCGCCTATATATTGGTCCACAGGCATCCAGTAGTCCATATCTTCCTTTTTAACGGGTAGTTCTTCATAACGTGGAGAACAAAAACGAGCAAAGTACCAAGATGAATCAACAAATGTATCCATTGTATCCGTTTCTCTCTTTGCATTTCCTCCACATTTCGGACATTTTGTTTCTAAGAATTCCTTTGAATCTTTTAGTGGCGAATCCCCTACGAATTTCAGTTTAAGGTCAAGGGGAAGAACAACAGGCAAATCTTTTTCCGGCACGGGAACTGTACCACATCTGTCGCAATAAATTATTGGGATAGGCGCACCCCAATATCTCTGTCTCGAAATTCCCCAATCTCTTAGTTTATAATTGACTGTTTTTTTACCTATACCTTTTTCTTCAAGATAATTGGCTATTTTTTCAAGAGCTTCATTGCTTTTCATTCCTGAAAATTCACCTGAGTTGATCAGAATCCCTTCATCAATAAATGCTTCTGTCATCTCTTCTGCTTTTATTTCATTATCTTTTGGAGTTATTACTACTTTAATTGGGATGTTGTATTTTTTTGCAAATTCAAAATCTCTTTGGTCATGGGCGGGCACTGCCATAATTGCACCGGTGCCGTATTCCATAAGAACAAAATTGGCGACATATATTGGCATTTCCCATCCTGTTACAGGATTTATACAATATTTGCCTGTAAATATGCCTTCTTTTTCCTTTGATTCTATATTTTGAGAGCTTCTTCTCTCAGCAATAATCGATTCAGAAAATTTTTTGACCTTTTCTTCTTCTTTGCTTTCTTTTATTAGTAAGGGAAGAATAGGATGCTCCGGCGCAATTGAAACAAAAGTAGCACCAAAGAGTGTATCTTGACGGGTTGTAAAGACTTTTATTGATTTGATTAAATCGCCTTTTTCATCTTTGATAGCTTCTTTCAGTGGAAATTCTATTTCCGTTCCATAGCTTTTCCCAATCCAGTTCCTTTGCATTATAAGAACTCTTTCCGGCCATCCTTCTTTTAATTTTTCGAGGTCATTGAGGAGCTCTTCTGCATAATCAGTTATTTTAAAGAACCACTGCATCATCTTTTTTTGTATAACTTCACTTTCACATCTCCAACATTTACCGCCTTCAACCTGCTCATTTGCAAGGACAGTATTGCAGGAATTACACCAATTAACAAAGGATTCTTTTTTATATGCAAGACCCTTTTCGTAGAATTTCAGAAAAAACCATTGGCACCACTTGTAATAATCGGGATGGCAAGTGGCAATTTCTCTTGTCCAGTCATAGCTCAATCCAAGTTTTTTGAGTTGATTGCGCATAAAATTGATATTGTCTATTGTCCATTTTGCAGGTTGAATCTTATTCTTTATGGCGGCGTTTTCTGCAGGCAGGCCAAAGGCATCCCATCCCATTGGATGAATGACATTATATCCCATTCTCATTTTTGAACGCGCTATAACATCTCCAATGGCATAATTTCGAACATGCCCCATATGAATTTTCCCTGAGGGATAAGGAAACATTTCCAAGACATAATATTTCTTTTTCTCTCTATCTATGTCTGCTTTGAAGGAATTTGTCTCTTCCCAAACCTTTTGCCATTTTGATTCAATTTTTTTATGATCGTATTCCATTGTCCTCATTACCTATAAAAAAAATATTTTTTTACATTTTACATTTTTAGACCTTTGAATACACGAAAAAAAGTCTTGAAAAAAAGCGGTAATCATTTTTTGAATGATGTGAAAAAGAAATTAAATGAAAATTCTTCCGTCTGCTACAACTGCCCGCTGGTCATTAACAAAAACTGGATTAAGGTCCATTTCTTTAACTTCAGGTATTTCATCCAAAGCTTTTGAGATTTTTGAAATGGTTTTACATAGGGCCTCTACATTAGCCGGTTTTCTGCCTCTATATCCAGTAAGCAATTTATATGCTTTCAATTCTTTCAGCATTTCCATCGCTTCATCTTCTTCTATTGGTGCTAATCTGTATGCTACATCTTTGAATATTTCAACAAATATACCTCCCATTCCTACCATCATCATATGGCCAAATTGTTTGTCATTTAGCACACCGATGATTACTTCCTCTCCTGAAACCATTTCTTGGACTGAAATTCCTTTCAACCCCTTCGATGAATATTTTTCATTATATCTATTCAGCATCTTATTGAATTCATCTTTTAGTTCATTTTCATTCTTTATTCCTACCTTCACTCCTCCTGAATCACTTTTATGAACAACTTCTGTTGATACGATTTTCAAAACAAGTGGATATCCAATACTGCTGGCTGCTTGAAGTGCTTCGTCGGTAGTTTTACAAATTACTTCTTTTGTTACATCGATTTCATAACCTTTTAGAATTTCTTTGACTTCATATTCCAAAACATAGGAGCGGTTTTCCTCTCTCGCTCCAGAAAAAATCCTTTTTGCTTTTTCTTCACCTCTCATTATTTCATCTTCCTCTATTTTTTTCTTTTTAACAATAACTCTCTTTGAATATTTTTAATTCTACGGATATATCAATTTTTCAGCTTTTCCAAATACGATGCGTATTCCCTAACAAGCGCAGAAGTGCGTGCTATTCTTCCTGTCCATTCATAACAGGGTATTTTTGCATTTTCGAAAATTTGTTTGTTCTGAATAGAGTCTTTTAAACTAATCCAGCAGATATAGACCGGTTTTTTTGCTTCATATTTATTCTGACATTCGAGTATTGAATCTCTGACGGATTCAAGAAGGTCAGTCATTCTCGTTGCCCTGAGGACGATGATTGGTACGATTATATCAACCTTATTGCTTTCATAAAAAGCTTCAATAGTTTTTTTCATTACCTCACTAAACTGTCCCCATATAGGTGTCATATCAACAGGATTTCTTGCGCTCGCAAAAGGAGGGATGAGGGCTTTAATTCTTTCCTGAATTTCAGGCTCCAATTCAGGTACTTCAAGCCCTGATTCTTCGGCAAGGTCTGTAAGTTCAACTCCAAGCCCGCCGGAGGCAGTAATAATGCCTAATTTATTTCCTCTTGGCAGTGGCTGCCAATCGACGGCTTTGACTACATCTATCAGCTCCTGTGCATTGCGTGTTTGGATTAAGCCGGCTTGCTTAAAGGCCGTATCAAATGCCACAGTATTGCCTGCTATCGCTGCTGTATGTGATGATGCAGCTCTTGCAGCGCCTTCTGTCCTTCCTACTTTGCATACAACAATCGGTTTTTTTGAAGACACTTTTTTTGCTGATTCATAAAATTTTCGTCCTTCTTTGATTGATTCAAGGAATAGGCATATGACATTTGTTTCAGGATCATTGCCGAAATAGTCAATAACTTCATAGTCATCGAGGTCGCTCTTATTTCCGCATACCATAAATTTGGAAAATTTCAGGCCTTCATCCATCCCCTGAATATAGATTACCTCTCCGCCGCCGCCGCTTTGGGTTAGAAATGAAATTGTCCCCGGCTCTTTTGACGCTTCAAAGGAAAATGTAGCATTGAGAGATGCATTGCAGTTTCTAATTCCAAAACAGTTTGGTCCAACTATACGCATTCCTGCTTTCCTTGCAATAGAAAGCATCTCTTCTTCGAGTTTTTTGCCTTCTTCACCTGTTTCACTAAATCCTGCGCTAGTTACGACAGCAACTTTGACCTTTTTTTCAGCACATTCTTTAATGACATCCACGACGAATTTGGAAGCTATAACGAGAACAGCCAAATCTATTTCTTCATCGATTTCTGAAACGGATTTGTAGCATTTTGTTCCCAATACTTCCTCTTCTTTAGGATTTACCGGGAATATCTTTCCCTTATATTCGAGCAGATTTTTTAGATAAAAATATCCGATTTTGCCTTCTTTTCCAGAGGCTCCTACAAGCGCAATCGATTTGGGATTGAAAAGATAATCTAAAAAATGGGATTTCGTCGTCATTTGAGCTCCTCATATCTTACTTTTCAGCTTGACAAATTAAAGTATCATTTTATAAAAAGATTTCTTCATATAAAAGTAAGTTATTGATTTGTCAAGATATAAAAAAGCGTTTCAACCTTTAATAATTTAAACGATGTGGGGGTAAATGATGAGTGAGATTGCATTAAAATTTGAATTAGACGAAGAACAGAAATCGATACTTCAAACGGTAAAAAAGATATGCAAGGACCTGATAATTCCAAGGGCAGAAGAGATTGATAAAAAAGGAGAATATCCTTGGGATATAAAGGAAGTATTTGCCAATGAGGGAATTCTCGCTTTGCCAATACCTGTTGAATATGATGGCATAGGAGCGGACCTTTTAACAGTTTGTATGGTAATAGAGGAGATTGCCAAAGCAGATATGTCCTGCGCAATGATTCTTGCAACCAACTGTCTCTGTCTTTTTCCTATGTTTCATATGGCAAATGAGGAACAAAAGAGGCAATTTTTCCCGAAGCTTGCTTCCGGTGAAATTCTTGGCGCTGTAGCAATGAGCGAGCCAGAAGCCGGGTCAGACCTTGCAAATCTAAAAGCCCGGGCAGTAAAAGATGGAGATGATTATATAATCACTGGCGAAAAAAGATGGATTACAAATGCAGGTGTTGCTGATATTTATTCTTTTTTTGCAAGAACTTCAGACCATGAGAAGAAATATAAAGGAATAAGCACATTCATAGTGGAAAAGGATAAACCGGGTTTCTCATTGGGAAGAAAGGAGGATAAATTAGGTGCTAGAGGTTCAGTAACAGGTGATATCGTGCTTGACGGTTATAGATGTCCTAAAAGTATGATGATGGGGCCTGAAGGAGAAGGTTTCATTGCGGCTATGAAAAGTTTGAATATGGAAAGGCCTGTGGCTGCTTCTTTGGCTCTTGGTGTTGCAGAGGGAGCGCTTGATTATGCCATCGAGTATTCAAAGCAAAGAGTACAATTTGGCAAGCCCATATCGGCTTTTCAAGCTATTCAGTTTAAGATAGCGGATATGAAAACGCAAGTCGAGGCGGCAAGACTTCTGCTTTATACTGCCTGTATAAAAGCACAACATCAAACGCCGGATTCAACAATGTATTCTTCTATGGCAAAAGCGTTTGTAACAGATACGGCAATGAAGGTAACTACTGAAGCTGTACAGATTTTAGGCGGTTATGGCTGTACAAGAGAATATCCGGTAGAAAGAATGTTTCGTGATGCAAAGATAACGCAGATTTTTGCCGGCACTAATGAAGTGCAGAGAATTGTCATCTCGAGAGAAGCCTTAAAGGATTAACAGATTTTTAAGTTTATTTCTTTTTTTATTCTTATCCTCCATTCTCTTTTTGAATGGAGGATTTTTTTTATAAAAAGGTCTTTAAAAAAGAATAAATTATATTGACAATTTTTGGTAATTTTTGCTTTTTATATATTTCAATATGTAATTAGATTTCTTGTTTTTCTTTCAACTTTAATATGAAAAATTTTGAAGGACATAGAAAAAGAATAAAGGAAAAATATCTATTAGCCGGCATTGACGGCTGGCATGAATATGAAATTCTTGAATTGCTTCTTACATTTTCAATACCGCGAAAAGATACCAAGGCAATTGCAAAATCATTGATAAAAAAATTCGGTTCAATCAATAATGTGTTGGATGCAGATATTAATGATATTCTTTCTGTGGAGGGAGTAGGAAAGAATAGTGCAGTTTTGTTCAAATTGGTCAAAGATTTGCAAAAAATCTATCTTTCGAAAAGGCTTGACTCTCGCACCCTTATTACATCTCCTTCGGCTGCTTGCGATTACCTGATGTCTCTGCTCAAAGGTGAAAAGAATGAAAAGATTGTAGTTCTTTATTTGAACAAAGGCAATAAACCGTTAAAATTTGAAGTGATGCAGGAAGGTACTGTTGACAGAGCACCCTTGTATCCAAGAAAGGTAGTTGAGAGGGCGCTAAAGTATAATGCAAGCGCTATAATTATTGCCCACAACCATCCCGGCGGTACACTTTATGCATCAGAGCAAGACAAAGAAATCACAAGAATATTGAAAGATGCTGTGAGCACCTTTGATATCAAGCTCCTTGACCACATAATTATTGGCGACGGAAATGGCGCTGACAAAAAGTATTTCAGCTTCAAGGAAGAAGGACTATTATGATAATATTGCCTTTTGATTTATTTATCTTCGCCTAATGAATCATAGAACGCCACGATATCTTGGCGTTTCTCATCCATAAAAGCAATTGCTGTGCGAGGATGCATATTCATTTGCCCTGTAAGCATATATGGAATGTCGAATCCCCATTCTACCTTTTTTCTCAGAGGAATGATATAATCCTGCAGACATTGTAATACCGGGCGAAGTTTGAATTTTGGATTTTTAAGAAAGCCAAGAAGAAGCTCTGTTGGGCAGTTTCCTGCACCTCTGCCTAAACCGCCCATTGTTGAATCGAGATATGATGCACCAAGAATCAAGGACTCTATTGTGTTGGCATAGGCAAGCTGTTGATTGTTATGAGCATGGATTCCAATTATTTTGCCATATTTTTCTGCGGCTTTACGATATTTGCGGGTTAAATACTGAACCTCTTCTGAATAGAGCGAGCCGAAACTATCGACAAGATAAATTACATCTACATCTGTCTGGCAAAGAATATCGAGCCCTTCATCAAGTTCATGTTCATGTATTACAGAGACAGCCATTAGATTTACTGTTGTTTCATAACCTTTATTATGGGCATCTTGAATCATTTCAACTGCTGTTGGGATTTGATGAATGTAAGTTGCAACTCTTATCATATCAATAACGCTTTCCTCTTTCGGCAATATGTCTGTTTCGTAGTCTGTGCGTCCCACATCAGCCATAACACTTATTTTCAAATCAGTCGGATTATCGCCCACAATACGCCGAATGTCTTCTTCATCGCAAAATTTCCATGGTCCATATTCATCAGGAGAAAAAATCTTTTTTGAAGCTTTATAGCCAAACTCCATATAGTCGATTCCTGCTTCTACACAGGCATTATAGACGCCTCTGACAAAGTCGTCTTCAAAGTAGGAATTTGTCATCAGCCCGCCATCTCTAATTGTGCAGTCAAGCACTTTGATGTCAGGACGATATGTTAACCAAGAACCTTTTTTATCCTTCTTAGTCATCTTGCAATTTCTCCTATCATAGAATTCTCATTTGCGCTTCAACAATTAAAAGATTTTTAATATATTTTATTGTTCTTAGACATATCACAATCAAAAGTAAAATCAATCTAAAATATATATCAAAGGAAATTCTTAAAATTTGCGCTTTATAGAGTAAAATAAATGCTTATTTGATAACTTCTTCTACTTTTGCTTTACCATAATAGTTTAGAAGTTTTTCAGCTAAGGCAGGCCGCTCCTTTTTAATCCTGTCAATTTTTGACATCAATGCTTTTTTCATTACCTCAGGCGCAGTGTTTTCGCTGACATAACCTTCATAAACCTCATTGTCTGTTAAAGAAAATAGGTAATCGAGTTCGTCATTATCGAGAATTCCAATAGCATAACCTTTCAGAGCTTTTTCAATTTCTCCGGGCCAACAATATTCAAAGGTATCATACCAGAATTTTGAATATTCATCATAGCCGCATCCTGTTTGCTGATGTTTTGCCACAACCTTTGCCGCTTTATAGCCGTACATCATAGCCCCTTGGCAATAGGTTTCAATGAATGCTGCCGAATCACCAACTGCAACGATGTTTCCTTCCACAGGTGGAACAAGACAGGAGTAAAAATTTAATGTTGCCGCCGCAGTATGGACTACTTCTGCGCCTTCAAACCAATGTTTGAAAGGACCATGCTTCATAAAGTAATCGAGACGCCTTTTTGTTGAGCCTCCTATTGTGGATGCAAACATCAAATCAACAACCGGTTCATCTCCCGGTTTAGCGTCTTTCAAGTGTTTAAACAAAAGATAAATCTGGCCTCCACCTTCCGGTGTATGGCCTTTACCGATAAATGTAATCCATGACGGCTCAAAGGGGATTTTTGTATTATGAAGAAAATAGGAGGCAACATGAAATGTTACATAGAATTTTCTTTTTTTGAACATTTCAAGCCCCATTACAATTTGAGAATTCACTCCATCTGCGGCTATCACAGTTTTTGCCAATAAGGTATTGATTTTTCGTGAACGGCACCCTCTGACAAAAACTTTTACTTCTTTCTTATTTATATTTTCTGCGCGAAGTACAAATGTTTCGGGCAGAAAATCAACGCCATTCTTCAAGCATTTTTCCATTAAGCCTTCAAGAAGAACTTCCTTGTTATATGAAATTGAAACTCCTTCATCATTGGCAATTACAAGTTTCTTACCTCCGGGCGTAATCCTTATCGATTTTGAATGTTTTACCCACATACCTTTGTACTCAACTTCAAGACCTAATTTTTCATAGCGAATATTGTTGTTTACTATCTTACAGGTATCGCCGTGAGTATTCGGCTCATTTATGAGCATAGTACAGCAGGAGCGGTCTATTTTGGGTATATCTCGCTTCATATCTATTACTAAAACAGAAAGCCCTTCCTCTGCAGCAGTTTTAGCCGCCATCAATCCCGCAGGGCCTGCGCCTGCTATTATTAAATCATATTTGCTTCTACTCATTGTTAGTTGTCTTTCTCAGGTTCAAAATCTATATCTATGTCGAAAAAATTCTCTTCTTCGAATGGATTACTCTCAAAATTCATAAGCACTACTTCAGGGAATCTGCAATCACTCGATATGGCATCTACTCCACATACCGCCCTGCAAGTGCCGCACTCGATGCAGGACAATTGGTCAATATAGGATTTATTGTCAATAAAACGGATTGCAAGTCGTGGGCATTGATTTACACAGCCGCCGCAACCTACACAAATTTTTCTATCAACCTTCATTCGTCTTTCATACACTCCTGTTAAATATTAAAAAATTTCCACTTTGATTATTCTCTGCACATAAAACAGATTTCTAACACCTCTTTTTTTGTTTTTACATTGGCTTTTATAAAATCGATAACTGCGGATGGTCCTATATTTCTTCCGCATTTTTTACATTTCACCATTTCAAATGCAGTCTTCCAATTTTCAATAACTCTTGCAGGCCCCTTTATTTCATAGTCTTTATCAATAACAGCTTCTTTACCCTCTTCAATATCGTGCATCTTTACTGCGCCTGTTGGACAAATATAAAAGCAGGTGCCACAACCTATGCAGGATGAGGATTTTTTGAAGTAAGGAGTAGAAACCTTTTTCCCATATCCTCTGCCTGCGTAATCAATCGCAGAAACTCCAACTATTTCACGACAAGCCCTTATACAAAGGCCGCATAAGATACAAGGTTCATTTTTTGTTTTGAAACGGGAATTTATTTTTACACCCATTTTCCTTGCAATTTCTTTTATAACAGGCACATCTTTTCCATCGATTAAAAGCAATTGGATAATAAGTTTCCTTGCAGAAATTACTTTTTTACTTTCTGTTTCAACAGATAACCCCTTTTCTGCTTTATACATACATGAAGATACAAGTTTACCTGAATTGCCATTTTTTATTTCAACTACACAGAGACGGCATCCCCCATATGGCTTCAATGCTTCGTGATAACAAAGGGTAGGGATATTAAAACCCTCCCTTCTGGCGCATTGCAGGATTGTTTCACCTTTTTTTATTTCTACTTCTTTCCCATTTATTTTCATCGTTTCCATTCTATATTACCTTATTATAACAGCATCGACAGGACAAACATCTTTACAGGCGCGGCACTTTATGCATTTATCCTCTATGATTGCATATTTCCACCCCATTGCACCTGAAATTGCATCGACAGGACATGCTTTTTTACATTTGTTGCAGCTTATACATTTTTTTGTATCAATTGAAAGCGTTATAAGATTAGCGCATATGCCTGCAGGGCATTTCTTTCTGTTTATATGAGATTCATATTCGTCTCTGAAATACTTGATTGTGGAAAGCAGTGGATTTGGCGCTGTTGCACCAAAATTGCAAAAGGAACTTTCTTTGATATTTTCTGCCAGACCTTTGAGCAATTCTATATCACCTCTTTTGCCTTTCCCATTTGTTATATCTTCCAATATTTCCCGCATTTTTCTTATACCAACTCTGCAAGGTACACATTTCCCGCAAGATTCGTCTTCAAGAAAGGCAAGGAAATATTTTGCAACATCTACCATACAGGTTTCGCTGCCCATTACAACCATTCCACCAGAGCCCATTATTGAGCCGGCTTCATATAAAGCAGTATAATCAACGGGAAGATTGAAGAGCTTCTCTGGGATACATCCACCGGAGGGACCTCCTGTTTGAACCGCTTTTGCTCTTTCACCTTTTTTTACGCCTCCTCCAATCTTGTAGATGATATCCCTTAATTTCGTTCCCATTGGCACTTCAACAAGTCCCACATTTTTGACATCACCAACAAGAGAAAATACCTTTGTCCCAGGACATTCTTTTGTTCCTATTGAAGAGAACCATTTTGCACCATTGGAAAGGATTACAGGTATATTGGAGAGAGTTTCTACATTGTTGATTACAGTGGGCTTCCCAAAGAGTCCTTCTACAGCAGGATATGGGGGACGTCCCTGCGGCTCTCCCCATGAACCTTCAATTGATTTTATAAGAGCTGTTTCTTCTCCGCATACGAATGCACCTGCGCCCTGATATATTTCGATATTGAAAGAAAAGTTTTTTCCCATTATCGATTTCCCCAAGAGTCCTGCTTTTTTTGCATCACTGATAGCTTTTACGATTCTCAGGCATGCAAGGGGATATTCAGAACGAACATATATATATCCTTTCTTTGCTCCTATGGCATAGCCGGCTATTATCATCCCTTCTATTACTGAATGAGGGTCTCCTTCAAGGATTGCCCTGTCCATATATGCACCGGGGTCTCCTTCGTCGGCATTGCGAACAATGTACTTTATCCTGCTCTTCTGGTCTCTTGCAATTTTCCATTTTCTTCCTGTTGGGAAACCGGCGCCTCCGCGTCCTCTAAGCCCTGATTTTTCAATTTCTTCTATTATTTTTTCTGGATTTTTTTGCTGAAGAACATATAAGAGTGAGTAATAGCCGCCTCGGGCTATATATTCTCCAATGTTTTCAGGATTTATGATGCCGCAATTTCGAGTTGCTATTTTGAGTTGATTTGACTGGAATTTAGGGACCTTATCTTTTATTTTTCTTATTCCTTTTTTTGTGATTTTTATCCTTTCCTTTGAAGCAATAGATTCATCTTCAGTTGTAACCATAACTGCTTTGGGGGGAATCTCTCCTTTCTGCAAATGTTCAATTATCTTTTCTGCCGATTCTTCTTTTACATTGTTGAAAAAGAATTTTCCTTTACCGGGTATTTGAACTTCCACAAATGGTTCATTGTGGCACATCCCGATACATCCAGTATGTGAGAGCAGAAATTTACTATTTCCCCCTATTTTTTTATTTAAGAAATCGTAAATAGCCGATGCGCCAGCCGCTAAGCCGCAGGAGGCAAGACCAACAGTAATTTTGGTTTTTTTTGGATATAATGATTGAAGACCTGATTTTTTGTAGTGGTCAAGGTCTCTTTTGCCTCTTATTTTGAGCTTTATTTTCATTTGCGTCATATATTAATTTCCTTCTTTTTCAAGAAGTGCTTTTATTTTATCTGCGGTAAGATTGCCGTAAATTTTCCCGTTTATGCTTACCACTGGTGCAAGAGAGCAGCATCCAAGGCATCTTACTCGCGACAAAGTAAATTTGAGGTCATCTGTTGTGCCTTCACCATCTAATTTCAATTCGCTTGCAAATCTTTTTAGAAGGTTTTCTGAATTTCTTACATAGCAAGCAGTTCCGACGCAAACATTGATTAATTTTTTTCCCTTTGGCTCAACACTGAATGCTTTGTAAAAGGTAGCAATAGAAAAAATGTTCGAAAGAGGGATTCTTGTTGATTGCGACAGAACTTCAAGACATTCTTCGGGCAGATAATTATATTCATTTTGGATATCATGGAGAATGTGAATAACGGAATTTTTTGGATTCCTGTATTTTTTTAGAGTGTCTTTTACAAATTTTTTCATATGGTTTTTCATAAACTATTTGATTTTTGACATAACAAAATTCGATTCTTTTTCAATGCACTCAAAAAGCATATCTATAAAACCTTTGGGCATATATCTGTATCTTTTCTGGAAGTTTATATATTGGTTGAGTCTCTCTTTGTCTTGATACAATTTCTCCACATATAGCTTTTTGTTTTTATATTCCCATAACTGATGAAATCCGGATTCAACAGCAAGTATTCCGGCTTTTATGGTTTCTGAAGATGGAAAGATCCAGCCCGTTGGACAGGGAGAGTGAATATGCAGAAGAGATGTACCCTTCACATTCAAAGCATTTTTGATTTTATCGATCAAATCGAAAGGATATGATGCAGAAGCTGAAGCGGCATATGATAGAGTGAATTTCTCTATTGTGTGAAAAAAGTTTTTGTTTTCAAATGTAAATAACAATTCTTTTATGCCGGGAAATTCTTGATGATAATCAACTCCGAAAGGAAGAGGGCGATATGCATTGACTATCTCATCCATATAGGGCTCATTATCATAGATCAAAAGAAGAAGGTTTTTGTCCTTTTCAACTATAGAATGAAGAGAAACGAGATTTTTAGAAAAAACAGAAAAATCGATAGCGATTATCGGTTTTTGTATTTTGTCTTTTTTGTCAATTGATTCTAAGAGAAGTTCAACAATTGATGAAAAAGATGATTCATTCCAATTGAATCCAGAGGATACAAGTCTGTTCAGAGAAGAATTTTTGTTGAGGCTAAAAGGTGTTGCTTCTTTAATTGCTTTTGCGGCAATTCTCAGTGCAAGCGCTTTGCCGCATCCCTTGCAGGAGCGTCTGCCGGATACAAAATTTTCTTCCTTTGGTAAAATCTTTGGAACAAATACTGAATATTTTTCCATTTTTCTTATAAAATTTTTATTTATAAAGAGGATGTCGTGGAACCATTTTCTCTTTTTCCATTGAAATACATCCTGTTACACACTGCTTTTCGCACATTCCACACCCTTTGCAGAGTGTTAAATCGGCTTCAAAATATCCATCGTCTGTTTCCTTGATTGCGCTGTCAGGACAATAAAGATAGCAAACCCCGCACTTTATACACTTATCTTTGTTGACCTTCGGAGTCTCAAAGCGCCAATCGGTGTTGCTTTGAAAATATAAAGCAATAGGAATCTTTTCAATTTTCTTTTTCATATTTTTTAAACCGAGTAGTTCCTCGAAAATTTCTTGAACTTTTATTATTAGATGAGTTTTTTTTCAAGAAGAAAATAAGAGAATGGAAAGATTTTTAATGAAAAATAAGGAAGTTTTTCTTGTTAAAAGCAGTAATTATTTATAAGCACTTAAAATAGCTGAATTTATGAGCCTATGGAAAAAAATTCTAATTAAGGAGAAATTATGCTCAACTTCAAAAAGTTGTCATCAATTGCAGTAATAGCAGGATTAATTATAGCGCTCTTTGCGGCACTCTACATTTATAAACCTTCAGGCGTGCCCGGGGTGCCGGAGGAGTTTCTGGCAAAAAACGGTGTTGAATCAACTTCCGGCAGTGCCGTTGACGCCAAATTATTGAATATTGGGATACCCTTCATCGAAAACTGCGGGCAGTTGAGCGATGAGATAAAATTCTATGCCAACACCTTTGCCGGAAATTTTTATCTAAAAGATGATGGCGCGATGATTTACAGTATTGTAAAGGGTGATGAAGGTGAAGTAGGCGTTGAGAAGGAAAAAGATGGAAAGATTTCAAAAAACAAAAGAACGAAATCGGTTGTCTTTGAAGAGAGGTTGGTTGGAAGCAAAGATGTAAAGGTTGAAGGAAAATATAAGACCGGCACAAAGGTAAATTATTTTAAGGGAAAGAAAGACAACTGGAAAACCAACATTTCAACATATGAGAGTGCAAGCTTAGGAGAGGTTTATGAGGGAATAACACTTTCATTAAATGCCTATGGGAAAAATGTTGAAAAGGTATTTACAGTATCACCAGAAGGCAATCCTTCGGATATAAAACTCAAAGTCGAAGGCGCAAAGGGGTTGAAGGTAAACGACAGGGGCGAGCTTGAAGTTAAAACGGAAATTGCATCTGTAGCTTTCAGCAAACCCTATATCTATCAGGATATTGACGGTGAGAGGGTTGAAATTGAAGGCGGATTCAAGGTTGAAGAATCAGACGGCGTCTATTCATACGGTTTCAATATTGCTTCCTATGACAAAGGGCACGACCTTGTAATAGACCCAAGTCTTCTCTACTCCACATATATCGGCGGAAGCGGAGGGGATACGGCATTTTCCGTTGCCGTTGATTCATCGGGCAATGCCTATGTCGTTGGGAATGCCGGCTCATCAGACTTTCCCGTTAAAAACGCTTTGGATTCAACGCTTTCAGACAGTCAGGATGTTTTTATTACAAAGATAAATTCCACGGGAAGCTCTGTTGTTT
>RFHX01000166.1 GCA_003695725.1 Candidatus Schekmanbacteria bacterium | reverse complement strand
TTTCACAATCTCAATAGCGTTGTATTCCCCACGAAACTCTCCATAATGAATACCTGCAACTATATGCGGGACAATTGTTATACCTGCTTCGCATAAAGCGTTCAGTGTTTCATCAATTTTTTTTACACCGCAGTCTAAATGATAAACTTCTCTCAAAGTGTCATCACTCCCTATCACATCTGTCAGTGCTTGGTCTACACCGGCAGATTTCAAGGAATAAGCCGTATCTTTATCCAGAATACCTGTGTGAATGGATATATGAAGTCCGGTCTCATCCTTTATCCTTCTAATGATATCAGTATATCTATCCCATCCAACTTTCCCATCAAGACCACTTCCTCCGCTCAACAACACACCAATATTGTTTCTTTCCTTTATCCTCCTGCAAACATCCAATAAAGTTTCCTCGTCTTTTGCTTCAATCATCGGTTCAAGGACCTTGCCCATACAATGGTCGCAATTTAGAAGGCACTTGCCTCCTGATATGGAAACAGCAGGATAAAGGCCAGTTTCACTGCCGCATCTTATCATTCCCGGCAGATACATAGTTATGCTTCTGCCAAATTCTTTCCATGAAAGAGCTCGTGATTCTTCCAGAAGAGATTCAAATTCTTTATCGAGCTGTTCACTCATAACTAAAAATCTGCTTCCTTATCCTTGCTATATCCAAAGAATCGGGCTTGAAAGGATAGCTTCTGATATTATCACCCGGTAGGCTGTCTCCATAGGGACGGTTGCATGCAACTTTTCCATCTTTTCCACTACAGCCGCTTGTAACAAAAGCAGTGCCATCACTGATCATTTCTTCAAATTCTTTTGCCGGTATTAGAAAGGATTTCACTTCATCTTTCTCAGTAAAAGTTATTTCATCTTCATCGATTTGCCTTTCATCAATCAAATATCTTGCTATCTGCATTCTTCTATATTTGCCCATAGGAGGAGGTGAAAGACCTTCTAATGGAGACCCTTCCTCTGCAAAAAATGAGAAGAGATGGGTTTTAGCACCGCGCCTTCTAAACTCGAACATTAAATCGACGAATTCCTTTTCACTTTCGCCTAAGCCAACAATCATATGGATGCCCACATTACCCTTCCCAAATATTTCAACAGCTTCATCAATAGCATCCCAATACCTTTCCCACTTATGGGGACCTTTAACCTCTCTTCCTCTCAATTGGTCGAATATCTTTTTATTTGCTGCATCGAGCGCTATCCCAACTTTATCGGCACCTGCCTCTTTCATTCTTGCCATATCCTTCTTCTTTACTATTGTGGGAGAAAGCAATACCGAAATTGGTGTATCAAGACGGTTTCTAATATATGTCAAGATTTGAAGAGTATCTGCAATTGCGCGATGATTAGTCACCATTGAGATACAGATTCGTTTAATTCTTTCTCTCTTTTTCTCAATAGCTTTTACAACTTCTTCAAGCAGATATGATGGCCATTCGACTTTGATGAATGATTTTTCATCATATTCACCATTTCGCGCTTTTGACAGCCCACAGTAAGCGCATTTGGCATAACAACCTTCATTATACTTCAAAAGAATATTGATACAGGGATTCTGCGCATTCCGATAAAATAATCCCGGCTTTAAATCCAAAGCCATCGCCGATGCAAGACTCAATTTGACTGTTTCAGGGCTTTCGTTCGTAACTATCTTTTTACTTAGAATTTTATTTTTTTGGTTTTTCATTTCATACATTTCTAAAAATCTCTTTTCAGGAAAACTTCTCGACAAGTCCTTTCTCTGATATGAATGCCGCCAATTGAATCAAATACAATCATTCACTGGAGATAATTAAACACAGTTTTCACTTGCCTTTAGAATTGCAGTTGTCAATGTAGGAATATCTACCCCATAAATAATATCGTCCTTCCATATTTGTCTGAGGGAATTCTCGATATTCTCCCGATTAACCATTGTATATTTCAAATTTGATTCAAGGCGGTTAATATCTTCGCCTGTTGAAAAAAAATCACCTGTTATCATAAGATTCTCTATCACTCCACCTGCAAGTGATATATATACCTGTAACAATCCTCCGGGAGTTTTAAGAAGCCCTTCCCCCATCTTGTATTTTGGATGTCTTTTAGAAAATATCCATTTTTCGTCGCGATATCTTTTTGCATCAAACCATTTTACTTTTTGTTTTTCCCAGTCACTCAGTTCATCTTCTTCAAATACAACTCCAAACTGCTTTTCGAATGACTTTTTTAAACTTTCCATAACAACTTCAACATCAATCTTTTCACCTATCTCTTTTTCCATAGTTGTCATTCTTTCACTAAAACAGCTGTAACCTTTATCATAAATCTTTTCCACTGGAGTATTCATAATTTCAAGCATCAAATTTATATCAAAATCAATTAGAAGACTTGTATGAAAAAGTATTGCATCATCAACATCTGCCGAAGCTGAAAGCCCTGCTATCTTCTTCCCATTAACCTCCAAATCATTTTTTGGGCGAAATGAGCCCTTGATTCCAAAATCAGCCAATGTTCTGATAAGTATTTGGCTCATAGTATTGAAGATGCCTTTTATTCCTCCCTGCATTGCAGGATGCTTTAATGAAATTCCAAAGCCAAGGGCAACTGCTTTTGGCCCCATTATGACAGTGCCGCCGCCTGTACTTCTTCTATTATAATGTATTCCAAGCTCCTTACAGCGGTCAATCTTCAGCGCTGCTCGAATATCTTGATACTTCCCTACTATTGCCGATGGCTCAAATCGGTAGAGGTGAAGTATTGGAGGGGAATCCTTTTCTGCAACAGAATAAGGCAATGTATCATCAACAGCCAATCCATATTCAGGAGTAACAAGCTTATCCCATTCCTTGATATATCGCCACTTCTCCACTTTTCAATCCTCTCCTATGATTTAAAAATAAATACGATGATATTTACTCCAAAAGAGGGTTGCAGAGAGAATTTATTCTCCGCCTCCACCTTGCGCTTTCAATTCTTCTGCCCTCTTGATTTCAGATTTGATCCATTCTTCAACTTTATCGCCATGGATTAAATTGCCGAGGTCTTCATCGAGATTTGAAGGTTCAATGAGAAGAATCCATCCCTCATTGTAAGGATCTTTATTTATAAGCGTATTATCTTCATTGACCTCTTCGTTCACTTCTATTATCGTTCCTCCAACAGGTGCTACAAGTTTTCCTATCCACTTTCTTGTCTGAATTTTGCCGCAAACTTCTCCTGCCTCTACATCATCATCTTCATCAGGCAAATCGACATACACCACAGCCCCTGCCTGTTGCTGGAAAAAATCTGTCATACCAACTCTTACATTTCCATCTTCCACTCTTGCCCAACTATGCTCAGTATGATAGTAAAGCTCATCAGGCATTTCATAACCTTCTATCTTTGCCATATTATTCCTCCTTTAAAAAATATGATTATTCTCTTCTATAATTTGTTAATCATTTAAAAATGCTCTAACTATTCTTTTCAAGTTTTTTCCTTTTACCTTTTTATAAAAATATATCAAGCCATATCTCATCAGAAGTATTTTCAACATTCCTTATCTATTTTTTCTAACACAAAAAAAACTGAAAAATAAAAAAGAAAGCTCCGGCAAATCGATGTGTCCCCTGTCCTCTACTTTGATAACCTGTACAGCAAGACTTTTCTTCCAAAATAATAGTTATCAAAGACATTCCATTCGCCAATTTTTTTCACTTTACAGCTTTTAGACAACAAACCTAAAGTGCTCGCATCCTTCCCAAGAGAAACAAAATATTGAGGAGAATATTTCCTTATTTTCCAGTTCAACTGCTTTGTCCCTACTTTTGCATTTATTGGATAAACATTTGCAGTCAATGCAATAGAATCAGCGAAATCCCCCATTAAAATCATTCTTTCATCAGAGGAATTTTCCTTGAGGACAATCTTGTTAATTTCTTTTGACATATTAAAAAAACTATAATGAGGATTTGTTATGTATTTTACAATTTTGTAGCCATCGAAAAAAAGCAAATACACAACAACGAGCAACGAAACAAAAATGGCATACTTTCTGCTTGATTTCCGCCAAATGAAGGAGATAACAATTCCAAATAAAAAAGCAATGGGTACTGCCAAAGGCAGAAAATAACGAGGGGGATGATATTTACTGAAAGCCAATACGCCGCTATAAGAAGCAATCCATAATAGAGACAGAATGACGATTTTATTTCTTCTAAATTCTTCAGAAGACAAAAAAGCAATAAAACAAATAATCATCACGATTATGTAAATAAAGGGCTCTATCAATCGTCCTGCCAAAAGAGATTGGTAAAAGTTTTTGCATACTGAAAACCCGTCTGTCAACATTCTTTCATCAACATTGATTGTTTTAAAATAGGAAAAGTCTTCAGGATAAATACTTCTTACATAAATATTGTAGAATACTGTTGAAATAAAAAAAGAAGATAGGATGGTAAGAGTAAATAAAAACTTTTTTCTCCATCTTTCACTTCTCATTAATGAAATATAAATCAAAAGAGGAATGGCAAAAAAGGCAGTTGCTTTGACTAATTGCGCAAGAAACAGAATCAAAGATGATACAGTTATAACGAGAAAATCGTTCGATCCTCTGAAAGATGAAACTGTAAACAATGAAAGGAGAACAAATGATACCATAGTAATTTCAAGAAGCGAAAGGCGAGAATATGAAAAAAGGATATAGTTGATAGAAAGGAAAAAAGCAGTGAAAAAAGCCCCTTTCTTATCAACATACCTATACGCCAATAAGGTGGCTAAAATTGTAAGGAGTATGAAAAAAAATACGCCTGTAATTCTTGCAGAGAACAAACTCTTTCCCAATAATGAAAATACGACGAATTGAATCAAATGAAACAGTGGCATATTGATTGCCGGGTTGAAATCTCCCTTCCTATACCAATTGCCGCTAAGCACATAAGATATTGCGCCGCTTGAATACCATCCTTCATCGGTATAAAGCGCACTTGACCATGTTATGCTTGAAGGAAAATCTGCTTTCAAATGGATGAAACGAAGAAATATAAAAAAAATAGCAATGGCAATTAGAAGAACAATTACGAATTTTTCAATTTTTGCAGGTGTCATTTTAATTTCAAGAGGATAACAGAATCTGTCTGAAAGTTAAAATTTCGGAGCTTTTCCTAAGAATGAGGTATGGCAAATCTGAATTTTTTGCCTAAAAAACGACAAATTTCCAGAGCACCAGCTATAAAGCTTCGCCCTGTTGTTTGACTCCTTTTAATTTCATCAGAAACATTATCTGCATCATTCGTAAGAATAAGGACGGGACATCCCTGATTTTCTTCTCCAAGAAGTTCGACAATTTCCTTTCTTGGTTTCTTAAAATCTATTCTTCTAATTTCAACTTCATCCCCAATCTGAGGCATATAAGCCAAAAAACCTTCAACCATTGCACAATCAGGACAAAAAAAGGGACCTTCACTGCCATCAAAAAATCCCGGTTTTAAAAGGAATAAGATTGGTCTTGCCATAAGATACCTCCAATCGGGAAAATTATTTATCCAATATCATACTGCTGAAGAATCACAGATGGGTCTATAATATGTTTTCTAAATGCAAGGTCTCCCTTCTTTGCACCAAGGGCTAGGGCTAATAGCTCAGAAAAATAGAAGACAGGAATGCTATATTTTGTGCCTTCCGCATTATTGATATCTTCCTGTCTCGTATCCAAATTTGCATGGCACAATGGACAGGCAACAGAAATGCAGTCTGCACCTCTTGAAGCAACATCTTTAAAAATTTTACTCATTAGCTTCAAGGAAGAACTGATTCTCGAAATGGAAAAACTTGCTCCACAGCAATCGGTTTTATACCCCCAATCTATTGGCTCTGCACCCATTTCTGAAAGTATTTCATCCATAATAACAGGATATTCACAGTTATCAAACTCAGTTACTTCAGGAGGCCTCGTCATAAGACATCCATAGTAACAGGCAACTCTTATGCCTGAAAGAGATTTTTCCATCTTTTCTTTCAACCTATCGATTCCAATATCGTTCTTTATAATGTCAAGGGGATGAATGACATCAACAGTGTTTGAAAAATCTGCTTCTATAATCTCATTGACCTTCTGCGCCAACTCCTTGTCCTGCGATATCTCGTATCGTGCCCTCTTCAGCCTTGAAAAACAGGAAGCGCAAGGCACAGCAACTTTACTATTGCCAGAATCCTCGACAAGTTTCAAATTTCTCGCGGGCAAAGCTATTGATAGATATTTTGAAGTGCAATGCGCAGGAGTTGTCCCACAGCAGTTCCATCCTTTTATCTCTTCAAATTCAATTCCGAGTTTTTTAAAAACGAATTTTATGGAAACATCATATTCTGCACCTGTTGAATGAAGCGAACAACCCGGATAATATGAATAACTCATACCTTTTCCTTCTCTTCAATTTCAGAAACTTTCTTGAATATCTTATCAATAGCTTTGACATTGCGTATTCTTGCTGGCAGAAGTTTAAGCTTCCCTTTCAATCCCATCTTCATACCAAGCTTCATATCTTTAAAATAGTCGCCTGTCTTTATTTTATGCCCTAATACCAAACCAAGCTCATACATCCGTCCATAAGCCCTTATGTTATTAAGAGCAACAGTGTAAAAGTCAGAAATCTCCCTTGATTCTGCTGGCGGATTAATCCCGCGCCTATATGCTATATTTCGAGCCGCATCCATTATATGGGCAATATCGACTCCCTGCGGGCATCTTGTGGAGCAGGTTTCACAACTTACACATACCCATATAGTGCCGCTTGTAATCACATAATCTTCCAGCCCCAAACGTATTGCATGAATTATCTGCGCCGGTGTATAATCCATCTCATCTGCCATTGGACATCCCGCACTACATTTAAGGCACTGATAACAGGCATTTACATTCTGCCTGCTGATTTTCTCAATCAGCTCACGAAATTCCTTTGTTTTATTTTCAAGTGTAATCTCACTCATTCTTCTTTTTCCTTCCCGTAATAACAGGACTTCTTCCTAATTTAAGTGCCCTTTGCGTCATCTCCGTTGCCGCTTCTGCAAATGCCTGTCCCATTGAAGAGGACATATTGAACATTTCAAGCCGTTCAGGTTCAATTCCTATTTCTTCAAACATCTTTTTCAAGCTCATCACACGCGCTTTTGCACGAATGTTGCCCTTTAAATAATGGCAGTTGCCTTCAAGGCATCCTGCTACGAACACAGCATCCGCTCCATTTTCAAAGGCAGACAATATATAAACAATGTCAAGTTTGCCTGTGCAGGGTATCCTGATAATCTTCACATTTGCAGGATATTGAAGTCGCAATGACCCAGCCATATCAGCCGCTGCAAATGCGCAATAATAACAACAAAAAGCTATGACTTCCGGCTCATAATCGCCTGAAGTCATCATTTCGCCTTCGCCTCTTAGTTCTCTATCTTCTTTTAGCTCTTCCATAATTTATTGATGATTTTGTTTTTCTTGCTGCAATTCTTGGGAACTTTCTCCCAATTCTTTCTTCTTTTCCTCTCTCTCTTTCTTTAATTTCTCTTCTTGCAATGTAAATGAATTACACTTTGCTATAACTTGTTCATCTGTGTAATGAAGAAGCTGGATCGCTTTATTAGGACATTCAGCCGCACAGGTGCCACATCCCTGACACTGGGCAACTTCTATATGTGCTACTCTATCCAAAATTTTTGGTACCTGATAAGGGCAAGTCCTCACACAGGTCAAACAGGATGCACACTTGTTTTCATCTACAACTGCAATTGATCCTCCAACATAAAGTTTATCTTTTGCAAGAATAGTATTTGCTCGCCCGCAAACTGCAAGTGCTTGCGCTATACTCTCCTCCATAAACTTTGGGAAATGCGCCATTCCGCAAAGAAATATTCCTTCTGATGCAAAATCCACGGGTTTAAGTTTCATATGCGCTTCAAGGAAAAATCCATCAGCAGTCAAGGGAATTTTCAAAGCATCAGATACCGCTTTGTTTTCTTCATAAGGCACAACTGCCATACTCAACGCAAGCAAATCGAATGTTTGGCTTACCTTTAATCCCAAAACCCTATCTTTTACAGTTATCCTGATTTTTCCTTCCTTCTCCTCTACTTCAGGCGGTTCTTCTTCATTAAAACAGATAAAAATGATGCCCTTCTCCCTTGCCTTTGTATAATATTTCTCCCTAAATCCAAAAGCGCGGATATCTCTATAATAAACGACAACTTCAGTATCAGGAGAAAGTTCCTTCACTTTGAGTGCATTCTTTATCGCTTCCGTACAGCATATTCTCGAACAATATGGTCTTTCTTCATTTCTTGACCCAACACATTGTATCATTGCAACTCTTTTTAGATTACTAATTTCATCCGGGTTTTCTTTTAGTATTTCCTCGAGTTCAAGCTGAGTTTTGACATTTTCACTCTCACCATAGAGGTATTCATTCCCCTTATATTCCTTGCCTCCTGTTGCCACTACAACAACTCCGCATTTGAAAGGGCTTATTCCTCCATTACCTCTTTGGCTGATTTTTACTTCAAAATTGCCCATAAATCCGCGCACATCTTCAACAACACTTTCATAATAAACACTGATCAAATCGTTTGAGAGGATTTCTTTTTTTAATCTTTCAAGCAAAAGAGA
>RFHX01000165.1 GCA_003695725.1 Candidatus Schekmanbacteria bacterium | reverse complement strand
GCATAAACATTATTGACATCGATTCACATACCATTCTTCTCTCAAGCAGAAAAGATTCATTAGGCAAAAAGATAGATGAAAATATAAGGAAAGCTATTTCTGCACTTCAAAAAAACCCCTCGAAGATAAATATTGAATTTATAAGAAATTCGAAGAAAAAGCATTTTGATATGTTTATAATTCAAGCTATTGGCGATAGTTCAAAGTCAAAAGAAATTAAATATGCCGCTTCCTCTCATATTGAAGCCGAAGAATTCATAAATCCGATGCTCGAAGTAAAGGATTATTTAGGGAAAAGCGTTGAAGTCATATTGGCAACTGAAGAGGGACAAAATTTAACTTCCTTGAAGTTTTTACACAAAGAAAAGAATACATCAAAATGCTTAAAAAAGATAATAGACATTTACAAAAATAAATCTGCCTCTCACGAAGAGAATGCCTTTGTTGAAGCCAAGGGCTATAGAGATATACCTGTCTTTGCTGTTTGCCGCCCTATTTCATTGACGCCTGAAAACAACATCTGGCTTATCGTGAAGGAAGACAGGAATGAAGCCCTCGGATATTTCAGCAAGAGACTTTTTATCGACTTGGCAGTAAGCGTAATTTCTTTTATACTAATCTCGATTTTTCTCTTCTTTATCATAAAAAAAATAGTTTCTCCTCTTGAATCCTTATCTTATGCCTCAGAAAAAGCACGGGAAGGCAATCTCGATGTAAGAGTGCCAATAAAAGCTAATGATGAAATAGGCACTCTTTCACAGCAATTCAATTCGATGCTGGACACCATAGAAAAAACACAGAAATCGTTGGAAAAGAAAATCGAAGAAAGGACTGCATCCCTATCTGAAACAAATAAGAAGCTTCTCGATGAAATAGAAAGACATCACATCACAATGAAATCCCTAAAAGAAAAAGAAGCACATCTGCAGGCAATAATGGATTACTCGCCCTCTATTATCTACCTCAAAGATTTGGAGGGAAGATATATCCTTGCAAATAAAAAATTTTACGACCTGCCTCGCTTCAAAGGGAATAAGGAAAAACTTATCGGCACTAAAGCCAAAGACCATATGCCACAGGATATTGCAGAAGAAATCGAAAAAGCGGAAATACAGGTAAGGACAACAGGCAAAGTAATAAGGACTGAGATTCCTGTGCGTCAGACAAAGAATGAAAAGTGGCTCTTATCGACAAAATTTCCGCTTCGCGATGCATCGGGCAAAATCTATGGCACCTGCACATTCATTGATGACATAAGCGAAAGAAAGAGGTTTGAAAATATAATTCAAGAAAGAGAAGCTCAGCTTCGCGCTGTGATTGACAACAGCCCTGCCCTCATATTCATAAAAGATGTAGAAGGAAAATATCTAATGATCAACAGCCAATATGAGAAGAATTTCAACATTAAACAAAGCGAAATAGTTGGGAAAACTGATTTTGAATTATTCTCCAAAGAAACAGCAGAAAAAATCTTTGAAAATGACCGAAAGGTTATAAATGAGAAGATAGCTATAAAGAAAGAGGAGAGTGTCGAACAGGCGGACGGCATTCACACATACATATCGGTGAAATTTCCATTATATGACTTTTCAGGAAAAGTTTATGCATTATGCGGCATTTCCACTGACATAACAGATGAAAAAGCAAAAGAAGCAGAATTGCGGCTTCTTGCCACTGCAATCTCACAGACAAATGAATGTATCGTTATAACCGACAAGGACGCAAATATTCAATATGTGAATCCTGCATTCCAAAGAACTACAGGTTATTCACCCAATGAAGTTTTAGGTCTTAATCCGCGAATTCTACAAAGCGGAGAGCACAGCAAAGAATTTTATGAAAATATGTGGAATACGCTTACAAGCGGTAAGACTTGGGAAGGAGAATTTATAAATAAGCGTAAAAACGGACAAATCTATTATGAAGAAGCATCAATCTCGCCAGTTTTCGATTCCAGCGGAAAAATCATCAACTATGTGGGAGTAAAAAGAGATGTTACAGACTCTAAAATGAAAGAAGAACAGCTTCTTCAGTCACAAAAGATGGAATCAGTGGGGCGTTTAGCAGGCGGTGTTGCCCATGATTTCAACAATATTCTTGTTGGAATTTTGGGTTACAGCGAATTAATATTGACCTCGATTGAAAACAACAGTGAAGTAAAAAAGTATGCTGAAGAAATAAGAAATGCAGGCGAAAGAGCATCAGCGCTGACACGACAACTCCTTGCTTTCAGCCGCAAACAGGTTATTGAGCCAAAAATTATCAACCTCAATCAATTGATTGAAAACATAAGAAATATGCTTTCAAGAATTATAGGGGAAGATATAGAAATAAGACTCAAACTTCAGGAAAGAGGACTTGGCACTATTAAAGTTGACCCCGACCAAATGGCGCAGGTGCTTCTCAACCTTGCTGTAAATGCGCGCGACGCTATGGCGAAGGGTGGAAAAATTGTCATAAAGACATCAAATGTCGAACTTGAAAAGAAATACATAAAGGAAGAAGCAGATGTCATATCCGGGAAATTCGTTCTTTTATCTTTTGCTGATACAGGCATAGGAATGGACAAAGAAACTCAAAAAAAGATATTCGAACCCTTCTTTACAACAAAAAAAGAAGGGAAAGGTACAGGTTTGGGCTTGTCAACGGTGTATGGAGTGGTAAAACAAAGCGGCGGCTACATTACAGTGCACAGCAGGGTTGGTAAAGGCACAGTATTCAAAATCTTCCTTCCGCGCGTTGATGTAAAAGAAATCAGCGACATTGTAGATGTTGTTGAAGAGGCAGAAGCATCAATCGGTTTCGAAAAAGTGCTTGTAGTGGAAGATGAGGAAACTGTAAGAGAGCTGACGCGAGAAATAATGTCATCTAAAGGATATAGAGTTGACACAGCTGAAACACCTGAAGAAGCCCTTGAAAAAGCCGGCAATGGCGCTGGACCTTTTGACCTACTCATCACAGACCTTATAATGCCCGGAATGGATGGAATCGAACTGTCGAAAAAAATAAAAGAAAGGAATCCATCAATCAAAACATTGGTTATGTCAGGTTATTCGGACAATGAATTTCTGCGAAATGGCGGATTGAAGGGGAATATCCCTTACATTCAAAAACCTTTTACACCCCAGGCACTTCTTAAAAAAGTCCGCGAAGTGCTCAATAGCAAATAAAGAAAGTTAAGAAACTTCATATTCCCTTCCCTATAATTTCCTTTGGACAAAAAATTGTCTTCATAATATAAGAACAAAAAATTAAGAATAAAACTTTAGATATGAACAAAGGGAATAGATATTTTTTTTATATATTTCTGATAATTATCCTTACGCTTCTTTTATCTGCGTGCGCAAACAATGTGTCATATATAAAAAAAGGAAAATTCGTCAAACCGAATATATGGGAAAAACCCGTGCTGAAAGAGAAAAAACTATCTGCAATACAGAAGAAAATCTATGACGAGCTTGGTCCGCCATCATATATATTGGTTTATAAGGAAGCTGTTTCAGGCAAAGAAAAGCCGCGAAAGGTGGAAGAATGGGTTTACAAGGAGAAGGATAAATTTTTATGGTTTGTAGAAGGAAATCTCGTTAAGGATATTCCTGTCCAAGTGCCGGGATTAAGGAAAAGCATCTTTTCAAGAGACAATGCAAACCAACAACGATAGATTTCTCCCTGATTGATTACTCAATTACCAGCTTCTCTTCCTGATACCTTCCGTCCTTTATAGAAAAGAGTCCTGCTTTAGGATTTGAAAGATTCTTTAAAAGCACAATAAGATAATAACAATTGAATTGAGCAAGGCGAATATCCTTTTCTGATGGTTTGCATTCACCTTCAGGATGTGAATGGTATAGGCATAAAAGGTCTATATCTTCCTCTTCAAGCCTTCTCAATAAAGTTAGCTGCTCATAAGGGTCGCACTGAAATGAAGTAGGGCTTTTTTCTATATTTGTAAATTCAACAATCTCCGTTACTCTTCCATCTTTTCCAAGAAGGGCACCGCATCCCTCATAGGGATATTCTTTCTTCAATTGCCTAATCAACTTGTCATAAATGGAAGAAGGTATAGAGAGCATCTTTTATTCAGGAAAGAGATATTATTCTATAACATCGCCCTCGATGGGGAAGACTTCTACGCCCCATTCTTTGAGCGCTTTTACAGCACGCTCTATTTCATCGAAATCGCCGGAAATTTCGATATCGACCCAGCCCGTATCATAATCAAAGAGCGCTTTTCTCAAATTGGGCACGACATCAAAATTTTTCACAAGACGATAGATAATCGGCTCTTTTACGACTTCTCCAGTAAATTTTAACCGCGCCCTAAAAATCGACATATTTCATAATCTCTTTTTAATTTCTTCCACCTGCAATGGCAGGGACAATGGAAACTTCATCTCCGTCTTTGACTTCTGTTTCCGTCCCCTTCATAAAGCGGATATCCTCTTCGTTGACAAAGATATTTACAAATCTTCTCACATTTCCTTCTTCATCACAGAGTCGTGCTTTTATCCCCTGATATTTGCTTTCCAGCCCATCGATTACTTCAAGAACATTTGTCCCTTCAACTTCAACAACGGACTCTTGATTGGTAAGTTTCCGAAGAGGTGTAGGTATTCTAACTTTAACAGCCATCTTATACTCCTTTCTTCCACAATTTGCTTCTCAAATTATTATTTTAGAATAGCTTCAAAATCTTTCAAGTGGGGATTAATCTTTATTGGTTTATCAACAGCACCGACAACTGCTTCCTGTGTTTTCAATCCATTGCCTGTTACATAAGCCACAGTAAGCTCATCTTTTCCAATTTTCCCCTTCTCAGCAAGTTTTTTCAAAACAGCAATGGTAACACCTCCTGCTGTTTCTGCAAAAATCCCTTCTTTTGAGGCAAGAAGCTTCATTCCTTCAACTATTTCTTCATCAGTTACTGTTTCAAAAACTCCACCACTATTCTTAACTGTTACCAATGAATAATAACCGTCGGCAGGATTGCCTATGGCTATCGATTTAGCTATGGTATTTGGCTTTACCGGTTTTATGAACTCTGTATCATTCTTAAAAGCCGTTGCAACAGGTGAGCATCCTTCTGCTTGAGCACCATTAATCTTTGTTTTTACATCTCCTATCAGCCCCAGCTTGCTCAACTCATTGAATCCTTTACCAATTTTAGTAAGAAGCGACCCCGATGCAACAGGCACAACAACTTGGTCAGGCGCCTTCCAGCCAAGCTGCTCTGCAGTTTCAAAAGCAAGTGTTTTTGAACCCTCTGCATAATATGGCCTGATATTGATATTTACAAATGCCCAATTATATTCACCTGCCACTTCTGAGCAAAGCCGGTTGACATCGTCATAGTTTCCATTTACTGCAACAACTGTTGGATGATAAATAACACTCCCCAAAATCTTCCCTGCTTCAAGGTCTCCGGGAATAAAAACATAACACTTCAAGCCTGCCGCCGCGGCATTTGCTGCAACTGAATTTGCAAGATTTCCAGTTGAAGCACAGGCAACTGTATCATAACCAAATTCCTTCGCCCTCGACAGCGCAATTGCTACCACTCTATCTTTAAATGATAAAGTTGGATGATTGACAGTGTCATTTTTAATATAAAGATTATTCAGCCCTAATTCAGCACCAAGATTCTTTGCTCTTACAAGAGGCGTAAATCCTGAATTTTCACCTACTATGAAATCGCCGCTCACTGGCAGAAGGTCGATATATCTCCATAAACTGGGCGGACCTTTTTCGATTTTTTCCTTTGAAATTGTACCTGCTATGAAATCATAGTCATAATTGACTTCAAGAGGACCAAAGCAAAATTCGCAAACATGTATAGCTTCTGCAGGATACTCATTTTTACACTCCCTGCAAATCAAACCTTTTACTTTACCCATTACATCTCCTTTTCTTCATCATCCCTGAAAAATAAAAGCATTTTATATTTTAGGGGATTTCTCTGCCTGAATTATTCTTAAATTAGGCATAGATATTTTATGTAATTGAAAGATATGATGCTAATCAATATTTGATATCTTCTGCTTTGTCAATATAAAATTTGCTTGTTTAAAGAGCATTTTCTCATCATTCCGGTCGAGTGATGAGGAGATACTG
>RFHX01000164.1 GCA_003695725.1 Candidatus Schekmanbacteria bacterium | reverse complement strand
TTTTAAAGGTTTTATCAGATAATAGCCGCCTACTACGATCACTATGAGGAGGAAAAGTGAAATAAAGCTTTTTTTACTTCTCCCTTCCGGTTTTTTTTTACCCTTTTTCCTTTTACGTGCCAATTCTCTATCCAAAAATCTATCCAAGTTTACATTATATCTGAGTTGGAATATTTTGTGAATTCTAAATAACTGTTAAATAAATACTGCGGCAATTAGGATTTACTGATTGCAAAAACAAAATATTAAGGCAGACGCTGTTGCGCCTGCCGTTTATATATCTCAAGAGCTTCTCATTTTAAAGATTGAGCAATGCGAATCCCCTTGATAAGGTCTATTGCCCTTCTCAATTGGTAATCGGTTTTAGGCGATATCTTTCGTCCCATAAAGGAAAGGACATTTTCTTCCTTCTTTTTCTCCTCTTTCTTCTCCTTTTCATCCTTTTTCTCTTCCAATTTGTTTTTTATATGTCTTTCCAAATCTTCTTCTCTCGGCACAGGGAAATATTCCTTTTTTTCCTCTAAAACAATCTGTTTTACTTCTATATCAGGTGTAATACCTTTTTCCTGAATTAGCGTTCCTTTTGGAGTATAGTACAGCGCAGTTGTCAGTCGCATTGCCGAACCATCTTTAAGAGGTATTACTGTCTGCACGGAACCTTTTCCGAATGTCCTTGTCCCCATTATAATAGCTCTTTTCCAATCTCTCAATGCACCCGAAACTATTTCTGAGGCACTTGCAGTTCCGCTATTGACAAGGACAACTATTGGCAAATCTTTTGGAATCAAAGGTTTTATTTTTGATTTGAAAGGTGGCATCGTCTTTTTATGGTCTCTTTCTTCTGTATAAACTATCAATTTTCCCTTATCGAGGAATCTGTCTGCTACCTCTGATGCCATATTGAGTAGTCCACCGGGATTGTTCCTTAAATCGAGAACAAGTCCAATGATCTTTTTTTCTTTGAGGTCCTTCAAAGCATTATCCAATTCTGATGCTGTATCTTCCTGAAATTGGCTGATTCTTATATATCCCACATCATCAAAAACTGTATGTTTGACACTTTTGATTACGATTATGTCCCTAATCAAAGGAAACACTAAAGGTTCTTTTTCTCCTTCGCGGACAATAGTCAATACAACTTTTGTTCCCTTTTGCCCGCGCATCAGAGAAACAGCTTCATTCAGAGTCATTCCCCTTGTGCTCTTGCCGTCAATAGCAACAATTTTATCTAATTCTTTTATTCCAGCTCTTGCTGCAGGTGTATCGTCTAAAGGCGAAATAACCGTCAGTTGTCCATCTAAAATGGAAATTTGAATACCAATCCCCCCAAATTTGCCTTTTGTTTCAATCTGCATCTCCTTGAACATTTCAGGTGTCATAAAACTCGAATGGGGATCCAAAGATTCAAGCATTCCTCTAATAGCATTATAAACTAAATCCTTTGTTGACACCTTTTTTTCATCTACATAATTCTTTTTAATGAGAGTAAATGCTTGTGAAAAGATTGATAGTTTATCGTATGTTTCATTATTGGTTCCATTTACTGAAGAAACAAAGAATAGAGTTGAACAGAATATAATCGATATAACCAAAACCGATAATGTTTTTTTAAGCATCATTCTCTCCTTAACTTAATCTCTAATCGTTTATTTGATAGTTACTTTTTGCTCTCTTTCAAGCCATTCAAAAGGGTTTAACGGTTTACCTTTCAAATTGATTTGAAAGTATAATTTAGCAAATCCTTCCCTATCCACATTTATTTTACCTAAAACTTTTCCTGTATACACCTTTTGTCCTTTATTTACAAATGATTGTCCATCAAATCCATAAACTGTATAATAGCCATATCCATGGTCTATGATAATTATATTTTGATACTCAAGATAGGGCGCTGAATAAATTACTTTCCCTTCATAAACTGACTGCACTGCTTTTGACATACGGGATTTAATAATAACCCCGCCTTTCCTGCTGTTTATACCTTCTTCATTATTTGCATCTTCTCCGCTTTCTACCAAAGATATATTTCTCAGAGGCCACATAATTTTGCCTTTCTCATAAATGAGTCCGGCATATTCCTGATTCTCAATCTTATTTTTATCAATAATATAACTAAACCTTCCTTTCTCCTCTTTTTCTGTTTCTTCTTTTTCAGCAATCTTTTCTTTATTTGAAGAAGATTTTTCCTTCAGCTTTGAAATTTTTTCCCTATATTCTTCGCTGTTTTTTTGAATCAGCGAAAGCGCATAACTGAGTTCTCTTCTCTTTCTAATGAGACCTTTCTCGGTCAATCTGACTTTGTTGTATGCATCCTTTGCGTTTTCAATCGAATCCTGAAGTTTTTTATAATCATTTTTTAAAGTTGAAACCTTATTTTTCAAATTATTGAATTTTTCCATCTCTTTCAAAGAAATCATTCTTACTGTATTCAATACATCGATCATATTTAGATAATTTTTTGAGGCATAAATTATTCTCAAGGGATACACCCTTTCCCGCATATAAATTATTCTGAGATATTTTGAGATTTTCTGCTTGATATCAGGAAGCTCTTTTTCTCTTTCATAAATCTCTTTTTCCAATCTTTCTGCCATATTGCGATATTTATTAAATTCTTTTTTATATTTAACAGCTTCCCTTGTCATTTTTTGGATTTCACTATTCAATTTTTCAATCTCTTTTTCAATTACCTTCTTCCTTTCCAGAAGTTTTTTTAACTCTTTTTCATTTTCTTCAATATTGTAAGAATTATTACCAATGATTGATTTATTGTCAGCTTTTACTAAAAAGTTATAGCTGCAAAAAAAGAGGATAAGAAAAATTGTGATAGATTTATTTAGTCTCATAGAATAAAAAAGAAATTCAATTCCTCAGAAATCGTGCAGTCGATAGACTGCTTCCTACTGTGCCAAGCAGTAATCCGCCAATTATTATAAAAGTGATCAAAACCGGGTCAAGAAACTCAAACTTTAAGCCTGAAAAAATAAATGAAAAAGCTTCCTCGAGATTTGACTTTAAAATGGAATAGACAAAATATAATCCAAAAATCGAAAAAACAGCACCAATAAATCCCTGCCATAATCCTTCAAAGATGAATGGACCTTTTATAAAGAATTTAGTTGCTCCAATGAGGCGCATTATTTCGATTTGCACCATTCTCGAGTGAATTGTAATTTTAATAGCATTATAAATTATAAAAACAACACCGACTCCAATGAGTAAAATGATTATTGCAGCTACGAGTTTGATAAAAGCAATAAAGCTGTAAAACCTCTTTATCCATTCTCCTGTTATGTTTACATTTTCAATCCCATCAATCTTTCCCAAAGATGATATGAAATTTTGGAATTCATGCATTTTAATATCATCGATGTTATCTTTCAATCTTATCTGAAATGACGCAGGCAAGGGATTCTCACCAATGAAATCGACCAATTCATTGTATTCAGAATATTCCTCGTTGAATTTTTTAAGGGCTTCTTCTGAAGAAATATAGGTTACCTTTGCTACGGCAGGACTATTGTAAAGCATTTTCTGAAGCTTCACATACTTTTCACTTCCGGGCACAACATCATTGCTCAGATAGAGAGTTATGTCTATATCTGAACTTATCTTCTCAAGGACCCTGTCAAGGTTTGAAACAAAGAGAAGCATAACACCAAAAATAAAAGAAGAAAAAAAGATGATTAGAATCACAGACAACTGCAAATAAAAATGGCGTTTGAAATCCTTAAATGATTGTGAAAGAAAAAAACCTATAATGTTAAACATTTTCTTCTCCCTTTTTCACGCCATCTTTGACAATTTTTCCCTCTTTTAAATGAATATTGCGCCCATTGATGGAGTTCATAAGCGACAAATCATGCGTAGCAAAGATTACAGTACTTCCATTTGAATTTATTTTTTTAAAGATTTGCATTATTTTTTGAGCATTATCCGGATCGAGGTTTCCTGTTGGCTCGTCTGCAAGAACCAATGGCGGATTGTTTACTATTGCCCTCGCAATGCAGACACGCTGCTGCTCACCGCCAGATAGATTATCAGGCACATCGCGATACCTTTTGGAAAGGCCAACCATCTCCAATACACTAAAAACTCTTTCATCGATCTCTTTTTTCTTTTTGCCCAAGATTCGCAAAGCAAAGGCAACATTGTCATATATATTGCTGTCTTTTAACAACTTGTAATCTTGAAATACGACACCTATGTTTCTTCTCAAATAAGGAATACTTTTCGAGGCAAGTTTTGAAACATTCCTTCCAAATACCAATACTTGTCCATCAGTTGCTTTTTCAGCAACATATAAAAGTTTCAAGAGCGTCGTCTTTCCAGCGCCGCTTGCTCCTGTTAAAAAGACGAATTCACCTTTTTTGACACTCAGAGTCAAATCGCGAAGAGCCCAAAGTCCCCCCTCATAGACCTTATTGACATTATAGAATTCAATCATTTCACAAAAATAGACAACTGCTTTTAATAATAATATTATACCACAAGTTCTTTAAAAAGGTTTTT
>RFHX01000163.1 GCA_003695725.1 Candidatus Schekmanbacteria bacterium | reverse complement strand
TTTCTAAATCCCATCTATGCTATTCCATCAAAGGAGATCTCTTCATTCATTTCAAAAAACTTTGGCAACAGCAATAATTTTGTTATAGCTCCAACAGATACTCTCATTCCTGAATATCTGAATCGAAGGAAAAAAGAATTAAAAGTTTTTTCATACAGAAACCGTTTCAATGCCCTAAAAGAAATTTCTAAAAATCTCCCCGAATATGTAATTATTGCTTATCTTGGGCGTGACAGAACAAAAAGATTGTTTTCTGATGACCCTGCAAAAAAATTGTATGAATTAGGCTATCTGCTTTATGAAGAAGAAAAATATGTGAAAATTGACCCTACCTATTTGATGATAAAAGAATTTCTTTTAAAACGCCAATCATATAAGTATAAACTTATCCTGAAAATTTTTAGATTCAAAAAAGAAAATGGAAATACTTCACATTTATAAAGATTACTATCCTGTTTTAGGCGGCATTGAAAACCACATAAAGATGTTGGCTGAGTCACAGGCAAAATTAGGACACAATGTCAGAGTACTTGTTACAAATCAGAAGAAAAGCAGTAAAATCGAAACAATCAATGGGGTAACAATAATCAAAGCTTCACGCTTTGCAACAGTCGCTTCAACGCCATTGAGTATAACTCTCCCCTTCAAACTTAAAAAGGAAAAACCGGATATCGTCCATATGCATTTTCCCTATCCTGTTGGAGAAACCGCATATCTCTTTTCAGGGATAAAAGCAAAAACAGTGATTACCTATCACAGTGATATTGTAAAGCAGAAATATATTGCATTCTTTTATCGTCCAATTCTCAACAAAGTACTTCAAAAAACAGATGTTATTATTGCAACGAGCGACAACTATATAAAACAGTCACCAATCCTTTCAAAATTCAAAGATAAATGCAAAGTAATCCCGTTGGGAATAGATTTAGATGACTTTAAAGGAGGAGAAACGGAAAAAAGCAAAGAGATTCGCAATAAATATGGAACCCCACTCCTGCTTTTTGTTGGAAAGCTGCGCTATTACAAAGGACTGCCTTATTTGATAAAAGCAATGAACAAAATCGATGCATCGCTCGTAATAGTCGGCTCAGGACCCAAAGAAAAGGAATTGAAAGAATTGGCAAAGGAACTAAATCTTTTGAAGAAAATTCATTTCACAGGAGACATCGACTATAAAGACCTTCCTGATTATTACAGAGCTTGTGATATTTTCATTCTTCCGTCAACGGAAAAGAGCGAAGCATTCGGCACTGTCCTATTAGAAGCAATGGCAGCAGAAAAACCAATAATATCAACAGAATTACATACAGGAACATCCTATGTGAACATAAACAACAAAACAGGACTTGTAGTTGAGCCTGCTGATTCTGATGCTATCGTAAGAGCAGTTGAAAAACTTCTCAAAAATGAAAAATTGATGAAAGAATTCGGTAAAAATGCCTATGAACGGGTTTCTTCCAATTTTTCACTCGAAATTATGACGAAAAGAATAATCGACCTTTATCATTCGCTTTAAAATACATTGATAAAAAAATAGTTCAAAGTATAATTGAATGAATTTTTTTATGGAGATTAAAAATTGAATTGTTTAGTAACAGGGGGGGCAGGGTTCATTGGGTCCCATTTATGTGAAGTTCTTCTCGAAAAGGGGCACAATGTAACCGTAATAGATGATTTATCAATCGGCTCTACAGAAAATCTAAAAGAATTTTTGGAAAATGGCTTAATAAAATTTGTCCAAGGCGATATACTTGAAGAAAGCCTTTTAGACGACTTGATTTCAAAATCTGATATAGTTTTTCATTTAGCTGCTGTCGTTGGCGTAAAACATGTAGTGGACAATCCGGTACGCGGTATCTATGTTAATTATGGGGGAACGGAAAAGGTATTGAGATTATGCCATTTGCATAAAAAAAGGGTAGTTTTTACTTCATCCTCTGAAGTTTATGGTAAAAGTAAAATGATACCCTTTTCCGAAGAGGGAGATATGGTTTTAGGTCCTTCTTATGTTCCAAGATGGTCCTATGCTGTTTCAAAAGCCCTTGGTGAACACTTGGCTATTGGATTGAGCAAGAAAGGATTAGCCGCAACTGTTGTAAGGTATTTCAATGCCTATGGACCTAAATCAAAACCTGATGGTTATGGCAGTGTAGTGGCGAAATTTACTGTCCAGGCAATTAACAATCTGCCTATAACAGTTTTTGGAGACGGCAGCCAGATAAGAGCATTCAGTTATGTGAAGGACATTGCACGGGGCACGATGCTTGCTGGAATGTCAGAAAATTCAGTAGGTAAGATATATAATATTGGCGGAAACAACAAAATAAAGATTTTTGACCTTGCTGAAAAAATAAGAGATATGGTATCGTCATCTTCCCCTATTAAACTAATTCCCCCTGACGAAGAATATGGCAAAAATTTTGAAGATATAGACCTTCGCTGTGCTGATATGAGAAAAGCGCGTGAAGAGCTTAATTTTGAATGTAAAATTTCCTTAGAGGAAGGATTACAGAAAACAATTGAATGGTTTAGGGCAGTCCCTTTAAAAAAACTTGCCTAATATGATTTATCTTTTGCTTATATTCTCATTTGCGCTTATTTTTTCACTTGCTTTAATGCCTATTGCTGAAAGATTAGGTCATAAAACAGGCATTATCAATGCACCCTCATCGGATAGATTAAGCAAAAAAGCCATCCCTCTTTTAGGTGGAGCGGCAATTTATATTTCCTTCTTTCTTGCCCTTTTAATTTTTGGAAAGCAATTTCGAATTCATCAGCTTATAGGTATCATCGTCGGTGCTACAATTATTTCTTTTTTCGGACTTTATGATGATTGGCGTGAAATTTCAGCTTCATTTAAATTTTTTGGGCAAGTCATTCCGGTTGTAATCCTGATAGCAACAGGAATCAAAGTTGAAATTTTCCGAAACGACATTTTAAATATATTCGTGACGATGCTTTGGGTCATTGGAATTACAAATTCAATCAATCTTCTTGACAACATGGATGGCATTGCAGGGGGAGTTTCCGCAATATCTTCACTTTTTTTCTTTGTGCTGTCCACTTTGAACGGCCAATATCTCGTAGCTTCACTTTCTGCAGCTATTGTAGGTGTTTGTCTTGGTTTTTTAAAATACAATTTGAATCCTGCAAGAATCTTTATGGGAGATACAGGGGCACTCTTCTTAGGATTTATTTTGTCTGTTTTAGGTATCAAATTGAGATTCCCTAGAATTCCCTATATCTATACATGGATGATTCCTATCGTTATCTTGGCTTATCCTATAATGGATACAACGCTTGTAACAATATCAAGATTAAGGAGGGGCGTTAATCCTTTTACTACTCCGGGCACAGACCATTCAACACACCGGCTATGCCTTTTGGGCTTATCACATAAACAGGTAGCTCTTTCTGTTTATTGCCTATCAGCTTTCTTTGGAATATTGAGTATAGCGATTTTTAATTTTCCCGGTGTTGTTGGATATTCGATATTTTTTGCGACTCTGTTAATAATTGCTGTAATGATTTTTTATTTTGAATGGATTTATTCAAAGAATAATCGGCTTAAATCTTAATCTCGAATCCTTTTGATGAATTCTTCTAATTGGAATCTTGATGATCTTGGTGCATTTTTTAAGGCGATCTCTGCTTCTTCTATCGCTTTTTTTCTATCACCTTTCAGATTATAAAGTAT
>RFHX01000162.1 GCA_003695725.1 Candidatus Schekmanbacteria bacterium | reverse complement strand
GAAATATCTTTACAATAAAAAAATTATATATAATTTGAATATAAAGAACTTATTTTTTTTTATTTGTTAGAGATACAACATTATCTGCTTTTTTCTCGAAAGAAAGGTCTCCTGAATAAAAAATTTTCATTTTAAAAAAGTTTCATAATGGAGGGGTTTTAAAATGTCCTACAATAATCGCATACCTTCAGGTATTCAAGGCGTCGATGAAATTTTGAATGGCGGATTTATACAATCTTCCTGCTATCTTCTTGTGGGTGCCACCGGCACAGGCAAAACAATCTTCTCTCTGCAGTGGCTTAAAGAAATGAAGGGCAAGAAAGGTTCCTCCTTGTTTATAAGTATTGCCGAACCTGTTGAAAGCATCCGAAGAAATGCAGAAGATTTCAGATGGGATTTAGATTCAATTGCCTTTGAAGATCTAACCTTCAGGCCTGCAGTGGAAGGAACTGAATTTGATGAATATGGAATCTTTACACCCAGTGAGGTTGAAGAAGAGCCGCTATGGAAAAAGATATATGATGCAATTGATAAAAATAATCCAAAATACCTTGTAATAGATTCTCTAACATATCTTCGTTATCTTTCTACGGATGAATACCAATTCAGAAAGCATATTCAACGCCTCGTAAATTGGCTAAACAGTAAAAATTGCACAACTTTGTTGCTTTTGGAGCTCAGCGATTTAGAGAAGGATGTTTCTGTGTCGCTTGCTGTTGATGGTGTCGTAATTCTGCGAAGAGAAGTATCAGAAGGGAGACTCATAGATATTCGTTCCCTTGAGGTGGCAAAACTTAGAGGATCGAGTTATATATCAGGTCGCCATCCTCTGAAAATCACCGAAAATGGGATTAAGGTCTTTCCACATATAATTGAAAAAATTAAGCATATCGCTTATGCCCGCAAACAGATATCTTCAGGTATCAAAGAGCTCGATGAGATATTGTATGGAGGCATCCAGACAGGTATCAGCACTTTAATCTCAGGCCCTTCGGGAACGGGGAAGACGACACTTGCATTACAGTATTTGGTTTCAGCGGCAGATCAGGGATTAAAAAGCGTTTTGTATTCCTTTGAAGAAGGAAAATCTTCGATTCTTGAAAGATGTAATGCCATAGGTATTCCCGTAGAAGAAAAAATTGAAAACAATATGGTAGAAATTGTAGAAGTCAATACTCTTGAACTATATCCTGATGAATTTTTGATGGCTATGAAAAATGAGGTAAAGGAGAACAAACGCAGTTTAATTGTTATCGATAGTTTGAGAGGATACAATCTTGCAATGGAGCAGTTTGGTTATATTGTGCCGCATATACAGAACATTATCAATTATTGCCGTATGAATAAACTAAACCTCTTCCTTATCAATGAACTTGAAAAGCTTACCGGTGAACTACAGATTACAGAGACAGGAGTAAGCTATATCGCCGATCTCGTCCTGATGCTCAGATATGCGGAATATAACGGTGAAGTAATCAAGATTATAAGCTGTTTAAAGAATAGAATAGGAAATCATGAACCCGAATTGAGAGAATATAAAATTACTGAAAAAGGAATATTGATTGGAGAAAAACTCGATCACTTGAGAGGCCTGTTGACAGGAGTTCCTACTGCTGAAACACCGGAGAAAAAACCCGAGATTTCATAAAATTGAAAAGGCATTCAATGGAAACTATAGGAATTTATCTTTCAAAAGAGGTTGATTGTAAGATCCTTCAAAGATATCTTGAAAATTGCGGCTATTCCGTCAATACTTTCAACAATAAAGATACGATTGAAGATGCAGACCTTTATATAACAGACCAATTTTTAGGAAAAGAGATTGGAAGTGAACTTCTACAAAAAAAGAATGATTCACCTGAAATCTTTCTTCCTGTGCTTATAGTCCTTTCACATAATGAAGGAAGTTCAAAATGGCTTGATGCCGGATTTGATGACTGCATAAGAAAACCCATATCAAAGATTGAACTTCTTGCAAGGATAAGGACCTTCTTGAAGCTTCGAAGACAATCGAAGGAAATCGCAAGAAGAAGCGAGTTGTCATACCGCACCCTTGTAGAATCCTCGTCTGACCATATTTTTATGCTTTCGACAGAAGGCATTTATCTTTCAAGTAATGATAGAGTTGAATGTTTCGGGTTGAATAGGAGCGATGATTTAATTGGTAAAAGTATTGACGAAGTTTATCCTCCTGAAATTTCAAAAATATATAGAAAGAATCTAAAAAGGGTTATTGAAAGTGAAGAACGAGTTGTTTTTGAACATTTCCTCCATTCTGAAAATGAAAAACGATACCATATAGATACCCTCTTCCCCGTAAAATTTGCAGATGGCTCATTGAAGATTGGAGGAATATGCAGGGATATAACTGAAAGGGTAAGGGCTGAGAGAGAAAGCCGTCTCCTTTCTGCGGCAGTAGAAAATGCCGAAGAATCGGTAATCATAATCGATGAGGAGGGAAAAATTATCTATGTCAACAAGGGCTTCAGCAAAACGACAGGCTATGCATCCGATGAAGTCATTGGGAAAACACTTGAAATCCTCGGGAGTGGCAAGAGTGATGCTGAGTCATTCAAAAGTCTTTGGGAAAAGATATCGAAAGGGGAAACTTGGAGCGGATTTCTCATAAACAAAAGGAAGGATGGCACATTATACGAAGTTGCGGCAACGATTTCTCCTTTACGATATGAAGAGGAGGGGTTCGATTATTATGTATCCGTGCAGAGGGATATAACAAAAGAAAAACAGCTTGAAAGACAGCTTCAACAGGCACAACGTCTTGAAGCCATTGGAAATCTTGCAGGCGGCATAGCACACGATTTCAATAATATTTTGATGCCCATTATTGGTTATTGCGACTTGATGCTCAATATGGTATCGCAGGAGAGCAAGTATGCCGAAATGCTCACAGAAATGCTTAAAGCGGCAGAAAGGGCAAGAGACCTTGTAAAACAGATTTTGACATTCAGCAGGCAACGGCTTCGCGAGCCTGTTGTTTGTGATATCAAAAGTGTTGTTGAAGAAGCATTGAAGCTTTTGCGCTCAACGATTCCTTCAAGCATTGAAATAGTTAAAAACTTTCCATCAACAGAAATTTATTGCTATATTGACCCGACTGAAATCCATCAAATAATCATCAATTTATGTACAAATGCCTATCATGCAATTAGTAAAGAAGGTGGAGTAATTACAGTTGATATTCAGGAAACTGAAATCAAGAGCGCCGAGGAAATTGTGCATCCCGATTTGAAGATAGGAAAATATTCTCTCATTACTGTAAGCGACACGGGCAGTGGAATCCCGAGTGATATTATCGACAAAATATTCGATCCATATTTTACGACGAAAGAGGAAGGGAAGGGCACAGGACTTGGTCTTTCAGTGGTCCACGGAATAGTTCGCGGCGCAGGAGGTGCGGTTTTGGTTTATAGCGAGGAGGGAATTGGCACTGCCTTTTATATTTATTTGCCTCTTTATGAAAAAGGAAAAGAGAAAGCCAAAGTGATTGAAAGTAAGTATGAAGAAAAGGATGCTACGGCAGGTAATGAAAAGATTCTCTTTCTTGATGATGACCCAAGCATTGCAGAGTTAGGAAAGAGAATGCTTGAACTTTCAGGATATAAGGTATTCCCATTCAGTGACCCTATGCAGGCGCTCCAAGCTTTTGAAGAAAATCCCAAAGTTTTCGATTTGGTAATCACAGATATGACGATGCCAAAGATGACGGGCAATGTTTTTGCGCAAGAGATACTCAAAATCAGAAAAGATATTCCTGTAATAATCTGCACCGGCTTTAGTGAGCATATGAATGAAAAAAAAGCTAAGAAGATAGGCATTTCGCATTTTGTTATGAAACCAACAAATTGGCAGGAGTTGAGAAAAATTATCCGCCGTCTTCTTGATAAAAAATGAGAGGAATAGTTTTTTTCTTGTTTTATTGAGATGATTTATATATTACTTTCTATGCTGTTTTTGTTATTTCTTCGTTCGGTTTTTTCATATCTAAAAATAGAATACCACTCAACATATCTTCCGATTTTAAGCTATGGTCAAGCTCAAAAGGATGATGCATAGCCGAGGGCATCGAAGCCTCTGAATTCTTTCTGTTGCGAAGACAATCGCTCCTGTAATGTCGAAATGCAATTTTTGAAGAAGAGGTTTCGAAGATAAGACAAAATCAAAATGGTGCGACAGCAAAAAGGTATAAAAAAAATGCCGGGAGACGGAATCGAACCGCCCACACGAGGATTTTCAGTCCTCTGCTCTACCGACTGAGCTATCCCGGCACTCAAAATAATTGAAAGAAGACGAAGTTTATTTAAAGTAGCTTGGATAAAAAGTCAATAGATAATATATCAATTGTAAAGGCAAAGTAGAAATATACTTTTTTTGTAATTTTCAATCAATTTTGAATGTGAGTCATCGTAAAAAAGTGATAAACTTAATTGATTTGAAATAGAGAATCTTATAACATCCTCAATCTTTCGATTTCATAATAGAATTATGGCTGAAAATAATTTTGAAGGGGAAGGCAGAGAATTTAGATGTGGTTTTATTGCCTTGGTAGGGCGTCCTAATACGGGAAAGTCAACTCTACTGAATAGAATCTTAGACACTAAAATTGCAATCACTTCTGCAAAACCTCAAACTACGAGAAACAGGATAACAGGAATCCTGAATGGGGAAGACTATCAGGCAATCTTTCTTGATACTCCGGGTATAAATGTCAAGAAGGGATTGATGAGAAGCCATCTTGTCAAGATTGCCTTAAGCACTCTAAATTATGCAGATATAGTGCTCTTTATCATAGATGCAAAAGCAGGTATAAAGAAAGATGATATTGTAATCTTGGATAAGATTGAAAAGGTTGATGCAATGAAAATCCTTCTAATCAACAAAATCGACCTTTTAAAAAAAGAAGAGCTTTTGCCTCTAATCGATTCTTTGAAAAAATATGAGTTTATCGAAGAATTTATCCCAATTTCAGCAAAACGCGGGACTAATCTCAAAAGGCTTATTTCCGTAGTCGTTGATAATCTGCCAATTGCGCCAAGGTATTTTGAAGCGGATATAATTACAGATCGTCCTGAAGAATTCCTTTTTGCTGAATATATTCGTGAAAAGATTTATCGTCTTTTGCAGGAGGAATTGCCCTATTGTGTCCATGTGGAGGTCGAAGAGATAAAAGAGCGCAAAGAAGGCCTTATTTATGTATCAGCAAATATATTTGTTGAAAAAGAATCACAAAAGGGTATCATCATTGGCAAAAAGGGAGAAATGATAAAAGAAATAGGCAGTAGAGCGCGAAAGGATATTGAATATTTTACAGGGTGCAAAGTTTATCTTGACTTGAGAGTATATGTTAAAAAAAAATGGACAGAGAATGAAAAATTACTTCATAAATATGGCTATACCTCTGATGAAAATTGAAACCTGTAAAAGGACTTTTTTCTTTGTGGAATTATTATGTATTTAGTGGGAGAAATATTTGCCAGTGAGGTATTGGGGCGGGATGTCTATGACCGGGAAGGTGAGGTTATAGGCAAGCTTGAAGACCTTCTTGTGCGTATTAAAGATGTATTTCCAACAGTGTCTGCACTTGTTGTCAATATTAAGTCCGGCAAGAAGGCAATCATTCCTTTCGAAAATATAGAACTTTTCAATAGAAGCACAATTACGGCAAATATTTATAAGAATGAAGTTACAGAGACTGAACCGGGCGAAAATGATATTTCAATCGCAAAGGATATTCTTGATAAACAGATAGTTGATATAGACGGAGCCAAAGTTGTTAGGGTCAATGATGTTAAATTGGGTGAAATGAGAGGGAATCTTTGCATAATTGCAGCAGACATAGGATTCAACGCAATCCTCAGACGAATCGGTGTAGCTAACATTGCCAAGGGATTGATGAAGAAGGTTGGCGGAGGAAAAGCTCAAAACCTGATATCATGGAACTATTTACAGCCAGTTGACCCTAAGGTAAGCAGTTTGACCTTGAAAGTTACGAAATCGAAACTTTCTGAACTCCATCCTTCTGACATTGCATCTATAATGAGTCAAATTCCGCCAAAAGAAAGGTCTGCTCTCTTTGATACTCTTGAACTTGAAACAGCGGCAGAAGCGCTCCATGAGCTTGAACCGGAAGCGCAGGTATCCATAATTCATGGAATGGATAAGGAACAGGCATCTGATATATTGGAGTTGATGCCCCCTGATGAAGCCGCAGACTTGCTGGGTGATTTGCCTGAAGAAACAGCGCAGGAGCTACTGAATTTGATGGAAGACGAAGAGGCAGAAGATGTGCAGGAGCTTCTTGAACACGAAGATGATACAGCAGGAGGATTGATGACAACGGATTTTCTTTCCTTTCCTCCCACTATGACAGTGAAAGAGGCATTCAAGAATCTCAGATTGATGGCTCCTGATGTTGAGATGATTTATTACATATATGTTACAGACGACAATGACAAACTGCTTGGTGTTGTTTCAATAAAAGACCTTCTGTTGGCAGCAGACAATACCCAACTTTCAGCTATTATGAAAGAACAGGTAAAGAGTGTTTTGCCGGATACAGATGAAGAAGAAGTGGCAGAGATGATATCGAAATATAATTTTTATGCTATTCCTGTTGTAAACGAAGAAAATGTAATTCTTGGCATCATTACTGTTGATGACATCGTTGACTTGGTCATACCGCCTCCCTCTCGGAAGAAAAAGCTCAGAGTCTAAACTATTTGTTGAGGATTCAAATGCCAGCTGTAAAAAGAGAAAGACGAGGATTAGGGCGTTTTTTGATACTGCTTACCCTGATTGGTCCCGGAATAATTACATCGAGCGCCGACAATGACGCAGGCGGCATTGCTACCTATACTCTTGCAGGTGCGCAGGAGGGATATAGCCTCCTTTGGGCTCTTTTCCTTACCACTTTGGCGTTAGTCGTAATTCAGGAGATGTCTGCAAGAATGGGAGTTGTCACGGGCAAGGGACTTGCTGATTTGATTCGTGAGAAATTCTCGATGAGGACAACCTTTTTTACTATGCTTCTTTTGGTGGTAGGAAACCTTACTGTAACTATAGCAGAATTTGCTGGTATTGCCGCTGGTTTTGAACTTTTGGGAGTAAGCAGGCTTCTTTCTGTTCCCCTTATGGCGCTTATAATATGGCTGATTGTCATAAAGGGGAGCTATATTGCCGTGGAAAGAGTTATGCTCTTTTTTTGTCTTATTTATTTTACATATGTTGTGTCAGGTTTTATGGCGCAGCCGGATTGGAATGAAGTGGTTGCAGGGTTAGTGCATCCAACATTCAAATTTGAAACTGGTTATATAAACCTTTTTATTGCTCTTGTTGGCACAACGATAACACCTTGGATGCAGTTTTATCTTCAGGCGTCGGTAGTGGATAAGGGGTTGAAGAAGGAAAATTACAAGTTTTTGAAATGGGATGTCTATATTGGGTCTTTTATAACAGATTTCGTTGCAATGTTTATTATTATTGCAGCTGCAGCCACCCTATATGCTAACGGTAATCGGGAAGTCAATGATGCTTTTCAAGCTGCCCTTGCCCTCAAACCTTTGGCTGGCAATTACGCCTTTATCCTTTTTTCTATTGGATTACTGAATGCATCTGTGCTTGGCGCCATTATTCTGCCTCTTTCTACATCCTATGCAGTAAGTGAAGCATTTGGATGGGAATCCGGATTGGGCAAAAAATTTCATTCAGCTCCAAAGTTTTTTTGGTTTTATACGGTAATTCTTGCTATTGGTGCAGGCTTTATTTTAATTCCAAATTTAAAACTTATTATGGTTATGCTGATATCTCAGACAGTAAATGGGATACTACTTCCTATTATTCTGATTCTAATGCTCAAATTGATAAACGATAAATCCATAATGGGAGAAAATGTCAATACATTGGGACAGAATATTCTCTCAATAATAACTGCTTCAATTTTGATTGTTTTGACATTTCTTCTTCTTTTAGGCATTTTTTATCCGCCTTCTATGGATTATCTTGCCTCTTTATTTCAAGGTCGATAAAAGAAAGGAATTTTCCAAAGAAAAATTTTATATCAGCTCAAAGCAGAGAAAAATTTCCTTATTATGTCCTTTGCCTCGCTTTCGCTTTTTGCAAGAAAAATCTTTTTTCTAAAGTCAATAGCACCCCTCATTCCTTTTACATAGGATGCTGAGTGTTTTTTGAATAGTGAAATTCCTCTCTTTTCACCGAATATTTCTATATTCAGTTTGAGATGTTTTATCATTGTATCTCTGATTTCTTTTATGCTTGGAGATACCATTTTTTCTCCTTTTGTAATAAAATATTCGGCTCTTTTGAAAATCCATGGATTGCCCAATGCTCCTCTACCAATCATCACAGCATCACAATCGGTTTCTTCAAACATTCTTTTCACATCCTCTTCGGTTTTGACATCGCCATTGCCAATTACGGGAATCGACACATTCTGTTTGACCTCTTTTATGATATTCCAGTCTGCCGTACCTTTGAAATACTGCACTGCTGTGCGTGGATGCACTGTGATGGCAGAAATACCGCATTCTTCAGCGATTTTGGATATTTCTACTGCATTGATGCTTCTATCATTCCAGCCCGAGCGAATCTTGACTGTGACCGGCAGGGATACTGCTGAAACAACCGCTTTCATAATCTTTTTGGCGTCAACTGCTGATTTCAAGAGATAAGCGCCTGCTCCATTTTTTATTACTTTTTTAACAGAGCATCCCATATTGATATCAATAATCTTTTCTCCCATATCTTCTACGATTTTTGCAGCTCTTGCCATTACATCAGGATTTGCGCCAAAGATTTGAATAACCCTATTCCCCTCACGCTCATCGCAGGTAAGCATTTTCAATGTTTTTTTGTTTTTCCTCACAATGGCTTCGGAGCTTATGAGCTCTGTATAGGTTAGTCCTGCCCCCTTTTCGCAGGCGATAATTCTAAAGGGAAGATTTGTCCATCCTGCAATAGGCGCAAGAATAATTGGAGGATAAATTTTTATCTTCCCAATTTTGAAAGAATTGAGCTTCATTTGAAAATTGCCTTTTTCATTTTAGCGAAAACATCGAGAAGATATTCAATATCTTTCCTGGTGTGAGATGCCATTGGAGTAATCCTAAGGCGGGCTTTCCCCTTTGGCACCGTAGGAGGCCTTATGGCAGGGACAAATATATTGTTTTTAAATAAGAAATGAAATGCCTTGATTGCCCGTTCTTCAGTCTCCATAAGCACAGGGATTATCTGTGTTTCGCTCTCCATAGTGTCATATCCAATTTCTTCAAGGCCTTCCTTTATCAATTTTTCATTCCTTTTGAGGTTGTTTAGGTATGATAAATCCTTTTCTATCAATTCAAGAGCGCTTTGAGAAGCGGCAAGGGCTGATGGCGGAAGTCCTGTGGAATAGATGAAACTTCTACTCCTGTTTATGAGAAATTCAATCAGTTTCCTCTTGCCGGCAATAAATCCCCCCACACTACCTACAGCTTTGCTCAATGTACCCATATATATGTCTATCTTCCCATTGATGTTGAAAAATTCGGCTGAACCGCGTCCCCTTTTTCCCAATGTACCTGTTGCATGCGCGTCATCCACAAAGAGCAGGCATCCATATTTTTTCGCGACTTTCTGAATATCTCCTAATGGCGCAATATCTCCATCCATACTGAATATAGAATCAGTGATTATGATTTTTTTCCCTCTTCCTTTTGTTTTTTTAACTAAATCTTCAAGATGGTTTACATCTTTATGATTGTAAATTTTTATCTGCGCCCTGCTCAAGCGGCATCCGTCTATTATGCTTGCATGATTTAAAGCATCGGAAAAGATAGTATCTGATGATTCTGCAATAGTTGATATTGTCCCTACATTTGCGGCGTATCCTGAAGAAAAGACAAGAGCTTCTTTGGTCCCTTTAAAGCGGGCAATCGTTTTTTCAAGGGAAACATAAGGTTCGACATTTCCTGAAATCAGGCGGGAAGCGCAAGCTCCGCATCCATATTTTTTTAGCGCTTCAGCCGCCTTTTTTTTGATTATTGGATTGTTCGACAAACCGAGATAGTTGTTGGATGAGAAAAGAAGGAATTCTTTGCCTTCAATCCTGACCTTCGGTTTTTGGGCTGATTCAATAATGCGAAGAGACCTGTAAAGATTTTCCTTTTTTAATTTTTCAAGTTCTTTGTCAATGAATGAAAAAAGATTTCTCTTCTTCACGGCAAGATTTTAGTTATCGAGAAAAAGGTATTTGTTCCATTGCTGTTTTGAAGCTGAAAGATTTCTGATGATTTGAATATATATGGGAATTGTGGGCTCTTTTGGTTTTTTTCTCAACTTCATATTGGCTTCTTCAGGTGTGCGATTGCCTTTTTTCTTGTTGCAGGGAATGCAGGCAGTTACGATATTATCCCAGTTGTTCCATCCGCCTTTCGATTTTGGCAGAACATGGTCAAGGGTTAAATCCTTCGGCTTGAATTTTTTGTTGCAGTAATAGCAGGTAAAATTATCCCTTAGAAAAATGTTTTTTCTTGTAAAGGATACAAGCTGATATTTTATCCTTACATATCTGTTTATTCTAATCACAGAGGGAACAGGAATTTTGAAAGATGGAGAATGATAATATCTGTCAGTATTTTCTTCTGCTACTGCAACACCCTTTAATATCATAATAATTGCTCTTTTGATGTTGCAGATGTTGATGACTTCATAGCTTGCATTAAGCACAAGCACAGAAGAATTCTTAAAATATTTGTAAACGCCGCTGTCCATAAGCCTCAATAAATAGCAAAAAAGCATTTTCTTGGCAAGCAGTAAAAAGTATAGATGCAAAGGTAAAGCCACCATATCTCTCTTTATAGAATTAATTTATTTTTGCTTGATTGACATAAATACAAGATGCAAGATATAAAAGTGCATTTTTAAAAATTATTGGAAAATAGAAAAACTATGCTGACACCTTCAAGAATAATAATAATTTTTTTTATTTTCCTCATAGGAATAGGGACCCTTTCGCTCTTTTTTCTGACAAATTCCTTTGGCAAAGATATATCGTTTGTTGACAGCTTATTTACTGCTACATCGGCATCATGTGTGACAGGCCTTGTGGTATTGAATACTGGCGCAGACTTCCCATTTATTAGTCAGCTTGTGATTCTTCTTCTTATTCAGGCAGGTGGATTGGGAATAGTAACATTTTCTGCTGTATATATCTTTGCCTTTGGGCAGAGGGCAAACTATGAGATGAGAGAAGTTTCAAGAATGAGTTATACGCCCGGCAGTAAAGTCAAGATTGGAGGTGTGTTGAAGACTATTGCGATATACACAGCTATAATAGAGCTTGCAGGCGCTATCCTTCTTTTTTTGAGATGGCAGAGTGATTACCCTTTTTTTGATGCCCTTTGGTATTCATTCTTTCATTCTATTTCAGCTTTCTGTAATGCAGGTTTCAGTTTATTTAAAGAGAGCTTTATCTCTTACCGGTTCGACCCAATCATAAATGTTGTAATATGCGCTCTTATTTTTCTTGGAGGAATTGGTTTTTTTGTAATTTATGAACTTTATGAGAAGATTGTTTCATTGAAAGACTTCAGATTTAGGAAATTTTCGCTTCATACAAAACTCGTACTGACAATTACGCTTTGGCTTCTAATAATTGGCTTTATGGGATTTATGGTTTTTGAATGGTCAAATGTTTTGAAAGGTTTGCCTTTCTATGACAAAGTTCTTTTATCTTTGTTTCAATCGATAACACCGCGCACTGCAGGATTCAATACAGTTGACATGTCATCTTTGACTGATTCCACTCTTTTTTTGTTTGTAATATTGATGTTTATTGGTGCATCACCGGGCTCTACAGGAGGAGGCATAAAAACCACTTCTTTCGGGATTCTTCTTTTTTCAGCTATTTCGAAGATTCGCGGGGAAGATTCTGTGCTTTTGTATGAAAGGCGAATAAAACAATCATCCATCAATAAGGTTTTGACTCTCGTAATATTGGGGATGGTCCTGATTGTCATTATTACTATGCTTGTTACGATCTCGGAGTATGGCGGTATTCCGCATCGTGGAAGTGAAGGGCGGATATTTGATGTTTTTTTTGAGACTGTCAGCGCCTTTGGCACAGTAGGTTTGTCGGTGGGCATCACTCCGCAATTGACATACGCAGGGAAACTGTTAATAATATTGACAATGTTTTTGGGAAGGATAGGTCCTCTAACTCTTGCCGTTGTTTTAAGTGAGAGAGTTAAAAGGTCTAAGATATCTTACCCTGACGAAGATGTTATGATTGGATAGGGATTTAGAGAGATGAGACACATTGCAGTTATAGGATTGAGTGATTTTGGATATCATGCTGCGCTTCAGCTTATGAAGAATGGCTGTGAAGTGACAGTAATCGATTACAACAGGACTAAAATTGAAAGCATAAAGGATGAAGTATCTCATGCCATCGTTGCTGATGCCAGCAACAAAGAAGTCCTTGAAGGCCTTGAACTAAACAAGATGGATGTCGTCGTGCTGACAATTGGAAGTGATTTGAGCAAAAGCATCTTGACAACTCTTTACTTGAAGGAACTTGGCTGTAAAGAGATAGTCGTACGCGTGCAGAATGAAGCACATGGGAAAGTCGTCTCTCTAATTGGCGCAAAGCAGGTCCTATTCCCTGAAAGGGATATGGGAATCAATGTCGCCAACAGTTTAAGTTTTCCCGGAGTGCTTGACAGTTTGGAGCTTGCAACGGGTTATAGTGTGATTGAGCTTGGAGCTCCAAAAGCATTCATAGGCAAAAGTATAAAGGAGCTCGATGTAAGGGCTAAGTATAATGTGCAGATAATTGCCATCAAAGAAGTTGTCCCTGAAAGGTTTAATCTTATCCCTCCTGCATCCTTTGTTATTAAAGACAGCGATATTCTTATACTTCTTGGTAGAGATGAAGACCTTGATAAATTGAAAAAACTATAATCTTCTTTTACCATAACTTTTTTTGATTGTCTAAATCTTGATTCCACCTATGAAAGTAATTATCCGATGTGATTGAAGAGTTGATTTCGCTATGAAGAGATTCATCATTTGACCTTGATGAAGGCCTGACTCACAGATGTATTAAAAATCTCAAAAAAGATTCTTCTATTGATGGAAGTGAGCGCTCATTTGAGGGGAAATAGCTTCACCTTAAAACTGCTTGATTTTTCGTATAATTTTTTGTTTAAGCAGATGAATATTGCATTTTCGGATTGTTGTTAAAATTATTTATTTGCATTTTTTAATGATTAGGAGATTTTAATTGATGAAAAGGAAAACGCTTTTGTTCAGTTTGATTATTGCCTTAGCAGTACTAGTAGGCGCTTATTATTTTTTTAAGCCGCCGAAGGAATACAATGTAGAGTATATTACGGCGCCTGTAACGCGTGGAAAAATCATCCAAAAAGTAACTGCAACAGGCACTGTGAATCCCAAAGCATTGGTAATAATTGGAAGTCAAGTGTCAGGAAAGGTTAGTGAAATTTATGTCGATTATAACAGCAGGGTCAAGAAGGGACAGCTTCTTGCAAAAATTGACCCACAGCTTTTTCAGGCGCGTGTTGATCAGGCAAGATACAATCTGCGGCTTGCAAAGAATAATCTTGAAAAAAACGAAGTGCTTTTGAGAGATGCTGAGCTCAAGCTCAAGAGGATAAAAGCCCTCAATGAAGCCGGTTTTGCATCAGATCAGGAACTCGATTCGGCACAAAATGCATATGATTCTGCCCTTGCCCAAGTTGAAGTTTCGCGTGCTCAAGTTGAACAGCAAAAAGCTAATCTTGAAGAAGCAGAAACAAACCTAAAATATACAAATATCATTTCACCAGTTGACGGAATAATCGTATCGAGAAATGTCGATGTGGGACAAACCATTGTGGCAAGCCTTCAAACTCCCACTCTTTTTCTTGCGGCAAAGGACCTTTCTGTTATGCAGATTGAAACAAATGTTGATGAGGCAGATATTGGGAGAGTCAAAGTTGGGGAAGATGTAGAGTTTACTGTTGATGCTTATCCAGACAGAGTCTTCAATGGTAAAGTATCGCAGATAAGGATTTCTCCTCAAACAGTGCAGAATGTAGTCACTTATGTAGTAATTATAGATGTTGATAATTCGGACTTGATTTTAAAACCCGGGATGACAGCGAATGTAAACATAACTACCGGTGTAAAAGATAATGTGTTGAGAATACCGAATGCCGCTTTGAGGTTTATGCCTCGTGAAGAAAAGGAAAAGATGAGACGAAATGAAAATTATAAGAAATATATTTCGAGAGGAGTTTGGAAACTTGTATCAGAAAGGGAAATAAAAAGGGTTGAAGTAAAGACAGGTATCAGCAACAGCCAATATACAGAGCTTGTAGAAGGCGAAATATCAGAAGGCGATAAACTGGTAATAGATGCCATCTATGAAGATTGAGCGCTGAATTTAATCGGAAAAACAATCGATGTTTATAGAGGTTAAGAATCTAAAAAAAGCATATCCTGTTGGCGACGAATATGTTTGGGCATTGAATGGAATAGATTTAGGAGTCGATAAGGGTGAATTTGTTGCGATTTTAGGAGCTTCCGGTTCTGGCAAATCCACTTTTATGAATATCCTTGGATGTCTGGATGTGCCAACAGAAGGCAAATTCTATTTTGAGGGAAAAGACACAAGTCGACTATCTCCCAATGAATTGGCAGAACTTAGAAACAAAAGAATCGGTTTTGTGTTTCAAGGTTTCAATTTGTTGAGCAGAACCACTGCAGTAGAAAATGTTGAACTCCCTTTGATTTATAGCGGAATTTCTTCAAAGGAAAGAAGAGCGCGGGCATTGAAAGCTCTTCAAGATATGGGAATAGAGAAAAGGGCTTTTCATTTTTCCAATCAACTTTCAGGAGGTCAACAACAAAGAGTTGCTATTGCAAGGGCATTAGTCAATAATCCATCGCTTATTCTTGCTGATGAGCCAACAGGAAATCTCGACACAAAAACAAGTAGAGAAATAATGGAAATATTTACATCTTTGAACAAAGATAAAGGAATAACTATCGTAATGGTGACGCATGAATCAGATATTGCCGCATATGCTCAAAGAAGGATTGTTTTTAGTGATGGAAAAATAATTTCAGATGAAGGAGCTCGGGTTAAAGAGGAAGGAACAGTTTTGTGGGGAGATGACTAAAAAAAATGGATTTGTGGGTAAATATAAAGGTTGCTTTGAGAGCGTTGATGGTAAATAAAGTTCGCTCTTTTTTGACAATTCTTGGAATCATAATAGGTGTTTGTGCCGTCATCGCTATGATCGTAATAGGAAACGGTGCAAAAGCCAAACTTGCTGAATCCATTGAAAGCATAGGTTCAAATCTTTTGATGGTGCGGCCGGGATCGCGAACGAGCGGTGGCACAAGAATGGGAATGGGGACCCATCTTTCTTTGACTTTGGATGATGCCATTGCGATTGGTGAAGAATGTTCAGCTGTCAAGATGGTTGCGCCAATTGTAAGGGGAACGGCGCAGGTAGTTTATGGAAATGAAAATTGGAATACGATAGTAATGGGAACCTTCCCAGAAATCTTTGCCATTCGTGAATGGGAAATCGATGAAGGCAAGTTTTTCACTTATGCAGATGTGGAAGGAGCAACGAAAAGATGCGTCATCGGTAAAACTGTTGCTGATAATCTTTTTTTTGGCGAAAATCCTGTGGGCAAGACAATTAGAATAAATCGTGTCCTTTTTAAGGTTATAGGAACACTTAAAATGAAGGGACAATCCTTGATGGGGCAGGACCAAGATGACATAATCTATATTCCTTTGACTACGGCGCAACAGAGAGTTTTTGGCTCCTTACTGCCCGGGGTTATCAACTTGATAATGGTAAAAGCTGTATCGCAGAATAAAGTCGATGATGCAGAGGAACAGATCAATAATCTCTTGCTCCAAAGGCACAACATTGGGAAAAATAAAGAACCCGATTTCTTGGTGATGAACTTTGCTGAAATGACTGGCATTGCAACAAAAGCTGCGAATATATCATCGATTTTGTTAGGAGCTATTGCATCTATATCTTTGCTCGTTGGCGGTATCGGAATAATGAACATAATGCTTGTTTCAGTTACCGAGCGCACTCGTGAAATAGGAATAAGAATGGCAATAGGAGCTAAACAGCGCGATATACTTTTGCAATTTTTGATGGAATCTGTTGTACTTTCATTTATTGGCGGAGTAATAGGAACTATCTTTGGAATTGCAATTTCAGTGGGAGTATCCAACTATTTTGATTGGCCTACAATAATTTCTCCCTTTGCGATTATTCTTGCCTTTGGTTTTTCCGCAGGAGTGGGGATATTCTTTGGGTTTTACCCTGCAAAGCGGGCTTCGAGTCTGAATCCTATCGACGCCCTCCGATATGAGTAAAAAGGGGTCAAGTCTGCTTTTGGCTTTTCTATTGCTTTTTCTCAATATTATCAAATAGTTATGCTGTTAATTTTTTCTTTTCCTTTTTATATCCATTGCACAACAGTATTGATTTTGAGGTTAGCAGAGGAACAACTTTATTTGATTAAAATATAAAATAGTTATTTTGAGGTATTACAAAGCTAACGCCTATTTCTCTAAAAAGATCTGTTTGCTGAAACTCTAAACTCGTCAGATTTATTGGAATCTTCCTCGGAAAGGGAACTTTTTGCTTCACAACGCTTTCGGCTTTTTTTTAAAAAGAAGGATAGGTAGAATAAATCAAATTCTTGTACTTGTAAGACATACTTTGAAGGACAGTTTGGGTTTTCTATTCGAAGTCGGATATTTAGGACTGCATAATATTATTGTGTCATCTCCAGCAGAGCTAAGATTGGAGATTTGGCTGTAATAAACTTAGAAATTAAAAAGGTTTATTTTGAATTTCTCAAAATCTATTTGAACCTGATGTTGACAAAGAAGAAAAAAATCTTTACCTTTTCTATGCAATCAATGAAAGATTAATGCCGAAGTGGTGAAATTGGCAAACACGCTAGGTTCAGGGTCTAGTGGGAGCAATCCCTTGGGGGTTCGAGTCCCCCCTTCGGCAATTTACGTTCTTCTATGTACCTTTTAATTTATTGGCACCGATTTTTGGCTGAATAGATGGAACAATAGAGAAAAGCCAAAAGCAGACTTGACCCCTTCTTCCTCAATTGTCGACATTGTTGTGGCATTGTCTGCAACCTTTACTGAAAATTGACTCAGTATCAACTTCCCATCTTAATGAGAAGGAATTGTCTGAGCCAT
>RFHX01000161.1 GCA_003695725.1 Candidatus Schekmanbacteria bacterium | reverse complement strand
TGTCCTTTGTTATCAATGTGATAAAACATATTTTTCTTTGAAAAAAATTACTCTTGAATGACCATTGATTTAATTTTGTAGCAGAAAGAAAACTAACTTATTGAATTATTTAATATTTCATTAGCAGTTAATCTACCACTTTGAATTGCTGTTGCATACCCTCCCATAAAAAGTTGAGAAAATGACTGATAGCCAACCATAAACAGATTGTCGATAGGGGTTTTAATTAACACTTTGAATTTACTTCCCATTTCGCTATCTTTACTCCATGACCAACCCGCGCAAGCACCTTCACTACTTCCACTCCAATATTGATATGTGAGAGGAGTTGAGCATTCAATAACTTCAACAGAATTTTCCAATCCTTTTAGAAGTGTACCTGCCGCTTTGATAAAAAGGTTTGCCATTTTTTCTTTGAAATCGTAATAACCAGCTAATCTTCTATCTTCTCTGCCTATCCATCTTCTGAAAAAGGTATAAGGAGCATTTGTCCGTAATATTATGACTTCCTTCCCCTTTGGTGCTGAATCTTTATCCTTATTGGTCCATCTGCATATTTCAAATTCTCTATTTAGAAAAAAATCAATAGATGAAATATCGTGTTTCCAAGGTATTGAAGAATTCAAGTTAGCACGGTAAAATAAATGGTCGGCTTTGAGAGGTGATAAATCTACTTTGTCAGTATCAATCCCAAGATAGACACAAAAGATTGAACCGCTGTCTTGAAGATTTTTTACCCAATTCAAAAACTTATTATCAGGCAAATCCCCTGATGCCATTTTTAAAAAGGTATTCTTATAATCAGCATTTGAACTGACAAAATTTGCTTTGATAAATTCGCCATTTTTAAGCGTTACACCAATTGCCCTTTTGCCTTTGATTAAAATTTTTGAAACTTCAGAAGAAAGGAGTATATCTCCTCCATTTTCTTCAATTACTTTTTTAAAACTATTATTAATACTTCTAAAACCTCCTAGGGGATACCAAATTCCTTTCTCGCACATCATATCCCACATATTTGCACAAAGTACTGCTGACATTTCCCCTTCTTCAAAGCTTTGATTTGATAAAAGAGTTATTAAATTTTCATCTTCTATTATTCTTTCTGCCACATCGTATGCTGATAGATTTTCAGGAAATTCTAAAGTTTCAACATCCGGAATATCCTTATATCTTTCTCTTTCCTTGGCACTTAGAAATTTCCCTGTTTCTCTTTCTATCTCGATGTAGTTTTTTAAAGAGAGTTTTTTCATTGTCCTAAAGAATTCTTCTATTCCCTTTTTTTCTTTGGGATAAAAAGCTGTAAGTTTTTCAGTCAATTGATGGAAGGGATAAGAAATTATTGTGTCGATATGAGGGGATTTATATTGAAAATGCGACCTTTTAAACTTGATTTCATTAGTGCTATCTAATTCGTTGAGTACTTTCTTAACAAATCTGTGAAAACTGAAGGACAGAGGCCCCGCAGGAAAAAGAAATTCTCCCCGTCGAAATTCTGAAGCAGTGCCTCCTAAATGGTCAAACTTGTGGCATAGAAGAATTTTTGCTCCTGCTTTTGCAAGATAAGCGGCACAAACTAATCCTCCAACTCCACCGCCGACAATGATACAATCGTAGTTCATAGATTTAACATAATTTGAAATTTTACACTATCATAACAATTAATATTTTGAACATAGTCATATTAAAAAATTTTTTCTGAGACTGAAAAATGGCTGATTTGGATTAAAAAAGCAAAAATTCCTCAAAAATATCTTTCTTCTCAAAAAAAATTTAAAAAATTTTGAGCCGATTTCAATAAAGATTATGATATATAGAGGGCTAATCTGAAAAAAACCTTTTGGCTTAAATATCGTAATGAACCAAGGGGTGGACTTGTCGGCATAGCATTCGATTTCCCTGCTTCTGAGTTTGATTTCGCAAAGAAGACTGCGGAAATTTTTATCGATACCTATTTCAAAATAGTAGAGATTAGAAAAGATGAAAAATATACTGATGAAGAAAGGGAAAGAATGCTTTTTAAGAGAGGAAGATGGGTTGAATTTAACCTAATTGAGGACGAAGGATTCAGATATGGGTTAGAAATAGGTGTTAATCCTGAAGTTATGATACTTCAAACTCTTCCACCAACAGTTAAATTTTAGATTTCAAATTCTAATTTCAGTCCGTCATAAGCAAGAAAAACATTTGTCGGTAGCTGTAATGAGGTTTCACTATGAGATATTTCGTGGGAAATATGAGTGAGATATGTTTTTTGTGGCTGTATTTTCTTTACAATTTCGTATGCTTCATCGATTGAGAAATGCGTGGGATGAGGAGTATCGCGCAAGGCGCCCAAAATCAAAATTTCAAGTCCTTCCATTTTTTTGAGGGTTTTTTCGGAGATATGCTTAACATCTGTGAAATAGACTACATTAGCCATTCTGAATCCTGATACATCAAACATCCCGTGTTTCCCTTCAAGACGGTCAAAAGTGATTCCTTCAATATTTATGCGGCTGTTGACCTCCACTGCTTTCAAAGAAGGGATTCCTCCTCCGGGTATATGTCTTCCTGAAAAAACATAGGAGAAGATTCGTCTTATTTCTTGAAGGGTGTCCTTTGTGCCGTAAATGGGAATAGTTTTCCCTGTTATTTCATTGAATCTTCTCAATTCGTCGAGACCAAATATATGGTCTGCATGATAATGTGTGAATAATACTGCGTCAATCTTATCAATATTGTGCTTCAATGCCTGAAATCTAAGGTCTATTGAAGTATCTATCAATATGTTCGATTTCTTTTCAATTTTAATGAGTATTGAAGAGCGCATCCGTTTGTCTTTCGGGTCATCAGAAAGGCATACCTTGCATCTGCATCCTATCTTCGGTACTCCATGTGAAGTGCCTGTGCCAAGAAAAATTATCTCACCTTTCACTTATTTATTCCTCTTAAGAAAGAAATCTTATTTATTTATCATTTCAATAAATTCATCTTCGCTGATAATGGTTACGCCAAGTTCTTTTGCTTTGTCAAGTTTTGAACCGGCATCTTCTCCTGCGACTACATAGTCTGTTTTTTTACTGACTGATGATGATGCCTTACCGCCTTCAGCTTCAACTATCCGCTTTGCCTCTTCTCTTGTAAAGCTTTTCAACGCTCCTGTAAAAACAAAGGATTTACCCTCAAATTTTCTGCCTTTTTTAGCTTCAGTTTTTTCGATGACAAGACCTGCTGAGAACATCTTTTCAATTACTCTCAGATTTTCCTCTTCCTTGAAGAAATTCACAATGCTTGAAGCCACTTCAGGACCAATTCCATCGATTTCAAGAAGTTCTTCTTCGGTTTTCTTTTTTAAATTCTCAATTGAATGGAAGTTATCTGCTAAAAGCTTTGCTGTGTATTCTCCAACTAATTTAATCCCAAGAGCATAGATGAAACGGGAAAGTTGACACCTCTTGCTCCTTTCGATTGCCTTTATTAGATTCTCAGCCGATTTCTTTCCCATTCTTTCAAGGTTTGCAAGCTTATCAGCTTTGAGAAAATAGATGTCGGCAAGATCTTTTACAATTTCTTTTTCAACGAGCTGGTCGACAAGTTTGTCTCCTAAACCTTCGATGTCCATTGCACCCCGAGAAGCAAAGTGCTTGATGCCCTCCTTGATTTGTGCAGGACAAGATATACTTGTGCATCTAAAATAAGCTCCTTCACGTATGATGTGAGCCCCGCAAACAGGACAAGCCGTAGGCATTTCAAATATCTTTTCTTTGCCTGTGCGCTTAGATTTAATGGCTGAAACTACTTCAGGTATGACATCTCCAGCCCTTCTAACAGTAACTGTATCACCGATGCGGATATCTTTTCTTCTGATTTCATCGAGGTTGTGGAGTGTTGCCCTTGATATTTCAACTCCACCAACATTTACAGGTGTGAGTTTTGCGACAGGTGTTAAAATTCCTGTGCGTCCAACCTGCACAGTAATATCTTCAACAATAGTGAGAGCTTCTTCAGGTTTGAATTTTATTGCAAGTGCCCAGCGGGGAGCTCTTGTCTTTTCACCAAGCAGCCGTTGTAATTCAAACTCATTGACTTTGACAACTACACCATCGATTTCATATTCAAGTTCATTTCTTTTATTTTCTATGTATTTGAAATATTCCAAAACATCTTCAATTTTATGGCAAATCTTAATTTCAGGATTTACCCTAAAACCCCATTTTTTTATTGTTTGCAAGAAATCATAATGATTAAGGAATTCTATTCCTTCGCAAAGCCCCATTCCATAAAGGTAAATATTTAATGAACGCGATGCTGTAATTTTAGGGTCAAGCTGACGCAATGATCCCGCAGCAGCATTTCTTGGGTTTGCAAATATGGGTTCGCCTGCTGCAATCCTTTCATCGTTTAGTTTTATGAAATCCTCTTTCGAAATATAGACCTCTCCTCGTATTTCAATTCTCGATGGGTGAGGAATATCTGAGTCAAGCATATGTAATGTCAGCGACCTTATTGTTTTTAAATTTTGTGTAATATCTTCACCCACTTCCCCATCTCCACGAGTAGCGCCGCTTACAAATATTCCATTTTCATAAAGAAGATTTACTGCCAACCCGTCGATTTTCGGTTCCGCAACATATGTAAATTCTACATTTTTGCCAAGCCCTTTCCTGATTCTTTGGTCAAATTCTAAAACTTCTCCTTCAGAAAAGGCATCGTCGAGACTAAAAAGCCGTGTCAAATGTCTAATTCTGTTGAATTCTTCAAGCGGCGCTGCGCCAACCCTTTGAGTTGGAGAATCAGGTGTTATTAGATGAGGATTTTCTTCTTCTAATTTTTTTAATTCTCTAAAGAGACGGTCATATTCTGCATCAGGGATTTCAGGGCTATCAAGGACATAGTAGCAGTAGTTATGGTAGTTTATTTCTTTTTTAAGCGCTTCAATCTTCCTTTTGATCTCTTCTTCATTCATTTAATCAAAGTAATTAATTAGGTTAGAAGATGACAACAACATTAATGAAAAGTGTGAATTTTTATTTATCTGAGTTTTTACTATCAGGTTTATTCTTTTTGTAAATAGGAAAATAAAGGAGTCTCACTGTCTTCTCCTTGCCTTCCTTTTCATAACCGAAAAGCCCTTTAAAAAAGGAAATCTTAAAAGCATCGTCTTTTATATCTTTGCTGTATTCAAAGAAAGAAAAGAGTATGCCAATGTTTTTATAGAAGCCTTCTCCAAATCTTCCTTTTTCATTGAAAGGCAGGATATCCAAAGTCCTTATGAGTGTCGAATTTCCATCACTGCGATAAGAGAAAAGAGGCCATATTTTATGGAGTTTTTCATCTATCTTTCTATTTTCCCATTCTATGTGGTTATAAAGGTATAAGGGGACGAAACTGAAAAATCTTTTTCTATATCCTGATACTTTTATATCGCCATCCCACAGAAGAGGCCAAAGGTAAAAATTTCTGAAAGAATCACCTTTTTTATCAAGACGAAAAAAAGGAAATACTTGTGTAGTCCTTCTTTCTTTCCCTCTCGTTATTGAAAAAAGGGGCCAGATGACATCGTATCTTGAAAAATCTTCTTTCAGTTTTTTCTGTGATACATAGAGAGGAAACAGGAAAAGCTTCGTTTCCGCAACATCTGACTTTGAGCTTCCAAAAAAAGGGAAGAGAAGAAGCCTCTCTTTTTTTAAAGCGCCGTCATCTTTATAAAACTTTTGATTGTTATAAAAGGGCCAAAGGATGAATGTCTTCTCATATTCCTTTTCAACTGATTTGCTTCCATAGAAGGGCCAAATCCTATAATATCTTTTCCCCTTTGCAATTGAGTAGTTGAAAAAGGGCCAACAATAGCTGTAAGAATTTTCTTCCTTTTCCTTTGAAGCCGTATAGAGAGGGAATAGCAGGAAATCAAAGGAGTCTAATCCAAACCATCCTTCAAAGTGTCCGTAAAGAGGAAAGATTACACGGGATTTTCTACCGCTTTTTTCAGATGATATATATAGAGGGAGAATATAAAGATATTTCTTTTTATCCCATTCCCTTTCCATATCTTTCTTAAAAAAGAGAAAAGGAAGCACTCGAAGCTGTATTTTTTTTTCAGCTCTTTTGTAATTTATTAGAGGCCAAAGTATATCGAGGTTAAATGTCCCCTTTGGAATGTCTTTTTCGTAGCCGAAAAGAGGAGGAATCCTGAAACTTTTTTCCCTTTCAGTTTCACTAACTGCAGCAATGGGACCAATATTTGCATGAATCTCCGCCTTTTCATCTGCCTTGCAGAGGCAGGGAGAGAAAAGAAGCAGATGCGTTAAAAAAAACAATAATATTAAAAAACACTTTTTCATTGGAGATGATTAAAAAAGAAAGAATAACGAGCTTATAAATGTTGAAATTGGAGACAATTCACTTGCTTGTTCAGCTGAATCTCCCAAATCCTTTAATGATTTTTTGGCTGTATCATAAAGCTCGTCATCATTGACAAGTTTGCCAAGAGTTCCCTCGCCTTTATTAACTTTAACCAATATTTTATTGAGATTATCAGAAGTTTCTTTTACTTTTAGGATTGTTTCTTTAAGATTTTCTCTGTTTTCTTCAATCATTCCATCAAGGTTGTCGCCGAGTTTTGAAAATTTATCCATTACTTCAGGTCCTTTCTCATTAAGACTTGATGAGAATTTTTCAAAGTTGCTTATGGCTTTTGTCACTGATTCCTTATTTTCGCTGAGCAGAGTGTTCAGTTTTTTTGAAAAGCCATCGATATTGGCTATAGCACTTGAAATTCTGTCTTCATTTTCAGTCAGTATTTTTTGAAGAGTATCAGTGGATTTTTTGAGATTTGCCAACATCTGATTTATGTTTTCGGAATTCTGTGACACGACTTCATTCAGCCCTTTTGCGACTTCAGTTAGCTGCCCGATAAGTTTATCGATATCGGCTGCAACTACGCCTTCTCCTAAGGAGTCTCCGTCTGCAAGCAGTTTTGCTTTTGGATCACCAAAGCTTATATCTAAGTATTTTTGCCCTAAAAGACTGTCTGATTTTACCGATACCTTCGCGCCTTCATGAATTTGGACACCATCATCTATTCTCATAGCAAGTTTTGCTTTGCCGTCTTCAATCCTCAAATCTTCTATCCGTCCTATTCTTACACCTGCCATTTTAATAGGTGATTCCTTCTCAAGTCCTGCCACATTTTCGAGTTCGGAATGCAGGACATATCCCTTTGGCTTCAACCAAGTTATTTCTCCGAACTGCATTGACAACCAGAAGAGAAGAATAATCACGGCAAGGGTGAAAAGACCCACCTTTGCCTCAACGCTTATCTTTTTGTTATTCATATCATATCTCCTTATTAAATAACTTTTGCAGGACCTTCAGATGAACCGCTCAGAAATTGAATCACATATGGGTCCTTGCAGTTTCTCAGTTCCTCTGTTGTTCCAAAAAAATGTATCTTTGTGTTGTAAATCAAAGCAACTTTATCTGCTATTTTGAACATACCCGGTATATCATGGCTTGATACGATCGAAGTTACTCCAAATTTTTTTTGTGTGTCCCTGATGAGCGTGTTGATTGTATCAGACAAAATAGGGTCAAGGCCTGTTGTGGGCTCGTCATAGATTATAGTTTTAGGAGACATTGCAAGGGCTCGTGCAAGTCCCACTCTTCTTTGCATACCTCCTGAAAGTTCGGAAGGCATTTTATCTTCTACATCCTTCAATCCTACATCTAAAAGCCGTTGACGTACAATTTCTCTTATCTCAGATTCTTTCATTTTGGTATTTTCCCTCAATGGGAATCCAACATTTTCTTCCACTGTCATTGAGTCGAATAGGGCTGCAAATTGAAAAAGAAATCCAAATTCTTTTCTTATTTCATTTAATTCAAAATCGGAGATTTTTGTAATATCTTTTCCCTTGTAAAGTATTTCTCCTTCATCAGGTTTCATCAGTCCTATGATATGTTTGAGTATTACACTTTTACCTTGTCCACTGCCACCGATTATAACGGTAGTGCTTCCTTCTTCGATTGTTAAATTAATCCTGTCTAAAACCTTTTTGCCGTTAAATGATTTAGAAACATTTCTTAGTTCTATCACTTTGAATTACCTCAAAATATGCCTGTATCCGTCCTGTTTGAAGGATTTTCTGTAATCATTCCCTGTAATTTCCACTATGCGGCACATTTCATAAATTCGTGAAATCAATCTTGTCCCAATTCTGTCTTCAAGGGTTTCTTCGATATTGCTGTCTTTATCAGCGGAAATATGCCAGTTAGATGAAAGTATCGTTGGTTTTTTCTCATTATATCTTTTATTCAAAATGTAAGTAAGTATATCACGACGCCAATCTGTAACTTTTTGGGCGCCCAAGTCGTCAAGGATTATAATTTCTTTTTCTATAACAGGTGAAATTATTTGTGATTCGGTAAGGAGTGAAGTCGCACTATAAGTGCTTTGGATTGATTTTAAAAGCTCCCAAAAATCATAAAAGATTCCATCAACGAGTTTGTTTTCTATAAGGTTTTTCAATATAGCAACTGACAGATGAGTTTTGCCAACGCCGCATGGGCCAACGAAGAATAATCCTATTTCATAGCCGGGGTATCCTTTACAGAATTTTTCTGCTATTCTTTTGGCTGTGCGCTGGCTGGAATTATGTGTTTCATAATTATCCAGAGTGCATTCACTGTATCTTTCAGGAATGTTGCAGGTGCTTATAACCTTCTTTTTTAAAAGCTCTGTGAAACAGGAGCATCTCTTGACTTTTTCAATACCTTCTTCCTTTACAGGAATCCATCCTGTGCCAAGGCATATTTCACAGACTTCCATTTCCTCTTTTTCTACTTTCTTTTCTGCCATTTCTCTTAAACTCCAAGTCTTTCAGCTATGGCAATTTTTAAGAGCTCTTTACAAGTATTCTCATACTCTTTGTTATTGATGGCTTTCAATTTTTTCAATTTTTTGTTCCATCTCGAAAGAAGTTGATTTTTTTCTTCTTCATTTAAGGATAAAACAATTTTTTCAAGATAATTTTCCTTCAAATCTTCAATTTCTTCATATACTCGTTCAGCATCTGATGATAACTTTTTGTTATTATCAAGCATTTTTTGAAGTTCATTTTTAAACTCATAAACCAGTGAATCAATACTGGATGATATAGTTTGCTTTCTGGCATTTTCTTCAAGTGAAGAAATCATCTTTAAAATATCATCAATTAAATTTTTAGATATTTCTTTGTTGGCTTTATTCTGCCATTCTTCTATTGAGCCGCTTTTTGCTTCTCTGTATTCACGCCAAAGTTTTAAAACTCTTCTGCTGCATGATGAAAGGGTTATTATGCCGTTTATTCTGTTTTTTTTTGAAAATTTGATACTGTCAATTGTCAATTCTATTCCTTTTTTGACAATATCGAGAGGGATGCCCAATGCTTCCCATTTTTTCATTATGCGGTAATCTGCTGTGCTTACAAGAAGCCCTCTTTCCCGTTTCCCCGTCAGGAATTGCTCAATTTCTGTATAATAATCGGTTTCAATAAGCATTATGAGAAAAAGAGACTTGTTAAAACATAGTCAGAAATTAAAATCAGCACAGATGCTACAACAACAGCGCTTGTCGTTGCTTTACCAACTCCTTCAGCTCCACCTTCTGTATAAAAGCCCTTATAACATCCAACGAGAGTAAGAATCATTCCGAAAAACATTGCTTTGTAAATACCCTGCATCAAATCGGAAAACTCAAGATTATCCCTGATTCCCGACCAATATATGACTGAACTTTGTCCAAGAAATTTTACTGTAACGACAAATCCGCCTATTATTCCAATGAAGTCTGCAATAATGGTCAAAAGAGGAAGAACAATTATACCTGCTATTATTCTTGGTACGATAAGATACTGTGTTGGATTGACTGCCATAACTTCCATTGCATCTATCTGTTCAGTTACTCTCATTGTGCCTAATTCTGCGGCGATCAACGAGCCTGCTCTTCCTGTTACCATAAGTCCTGTTAATACAGGGCCCAATTCTCGTGAAAGAGCAAGAGCTACAACATAACCGACAAGATATTCAGCATTGAATTGATGGAATCCTCTATATGTTTGAAGTGAAAAAACAGCACCTGTGAAAAATCCTGTTAATAGGACAACTATTACAGAGTTGACTCCGATAACCTCCATCTGTTTTAACATATTGAAGAATTTGAAGGGAGGTTTAAAAAGCCAGATGATAAATTTTGTGAAAAAGATTACAACCCGCCCAATCTCTTCTATTAAAAGAGTAACCCTGCAGCCAAGCCAATCAAAGAATGATTTCATAGGAATCTATAAATTTTTTTTACAATATTCATAAACATTTGAACTCTTGATGAAGAGTCTTTACCC
>RFHX01000160.1 GCA_003695725.1 Candidatus Schekmanbacteria bacterium | reverse complement strand
GATTACAGCATCTTTTGTTTTATAAAACTAATTGTAAGGGATAATAATAACAGCGCAGTGAAATTTGCATAAACATAAATAATATACTGTCCCTCCTTTCTCATTGACTCATAAAAATTGACATTACCATTATTCACAAACAAAAAATGCTTGATAACAGAATTATTAGCATACTAAAATAGCAATGAATTTCTATAGAAGTTATTATTTTTTTGTTAGCTTGGATGAAAATTGATAAGGAAGGAAGAATGTCTCCTAATCCTGATAAGATACTTGTAGTTGAAAGTGAAGAGGAATCAGCTGATTATTTGAAAAAGATCCTTACAAAAAACAAATTTTCAGTTACCTGTACCAATACTGTTGACGGCGTATTATCAGCTATTAGAAAAAACAATTTCAGTCTTATAATCTTGTCGATGGACTTTCCCGGAAACAAAAGTGAAGAATTGCTTACCTGTATAAATAATGCAAAACCGGGCTGTGATATAATTGCTACAACACTGTCCGACCATGTAAATGTAGCAATATCCGCAATGAAAAAAGGTGCATATGATTATCTGCTGAAACCTGTCAATCCTGATCTCACACAAATCATCGTTAGAAAAGCCATTGAAAGGCGGCTTCTTTTGAAAAAAGCAAATGAAGCGGAATATTACAAAAATCTTTCAAGAGTAGATGGATTAACAGGATTATCAAACTTTAGATTTTTCAATGAACTTTTGGAAAATGAAATCTCACGTTCATCACGATATAAAAAGAATTTTTCACTCCTAATGCTCGATATCGACAATTTCAAGGAAGTCAACGATAAAAAAGGGCATCAGGAAGGAGATGAAATTTTAAAGGATGTAGCAAATACTTTAAAAAATGTCTCCCGTAATACTGATTTGGTTTCAAGATATGGAGGAGACGAATTTGCCATAATCATACCTGAAACTAAGAAAAAAAACACCCTACCCTTTGCTGAAAGAATCAGGAGTGAAATCGGAAAAGCCTTTAAAAAAAAGAAATACTTGTCTGAGTTAGAAGTAACTGTCAGTATAGGAATCGCCGGTTTCCCTGAAGATGCTGAAAACAAGGAAGAGCTAATAAAAAAAGCAGATAGAGCATTATATCAGGCAAAACACTCAGGACGAAATGCGATCGTTCTTTGGGAAGATAAAAAAAAATCAAAAAAGAAAAAAGGCTAAATCAAAGGCAAAAAACAGCAATTTTCCTTTCTTGATAACTTACCATTGATGAAAAAAAATTTTTTTTATAATCACTTTATGATAAAAGTCTCCTGTCAAACTAATAAAAATCTGCTTTGAAAGAGATTAGAATATCAATGACGAATAAAAGAAAAAAATGCCTGTTCAACTTTCTGATTCTTTTCTCTTTTTCATTCCTTTTTCTTACCTGTGCCATCAACCCCGTTACTAGAAAATGGAATTTAATGTTTATAAGCACTGAGCAAGAAGTAGAGATTGGAAAAAAGGCAGATGTAGAAATAACTGAAAAATATGGCTACTATGAAGATGAAGCAATTCAGCAATACATCGACAAAGTTGGGCAAAAGATAGCATCAGTATGCGACAGGAAAGATATCAATTATCATTTTACTGTTGTAGATTCACCTGAAGTAAACGCCTTCGCCCTTCCCGGAGGTTATGTTTATATAACACGAGGGATATTGGCTCAAATAAACAGCGAAGCTGAAATGGCAGGAGTATTGGGACATGAAGTAGGCCATGTTGCGGCAAGACACAGCGCCCAACAGATAAGCAAGGCGCTAACATACAAAATAATAGCAGCAGGCGCCTCCATAATTTATCCTGAAGCACAACAATGGTCACAGATATCTGATTTTATTTTTGCAGCTATCCAGAGCGGCTATGGAAGAGATTTTGAACTTCAGTCTGATGAATTAGGGGTGAGATACAACGAAAGGGCGGGTTATAATCCCAAAGCTGTCCCGGCATTTCTTAAGCACTTAAAAATGAATGAAGAAGGAAAGCCTGTTTACCATGGTTTATTTGCCTCTCATCCGGATACACAGATAAGAATCGAAAAAGCTACTGCCCTTGCAGAAAAAATCATCAGTGATACAGGCAAGGCAACCTATTTTGAGGGAAGAGATGAATATCTTTCAAAAATAGAAGGGCTCATCTATGGGCCGGGGGAAAAGGCAGGTATATTTGATGGCCCAATTTACAGGAATTCCTACTATAGATTTTCAATAGCTGTGCCACAAGGATGGGAATCTAAAGAAAGCCGTTATCTCTTTGCAAAAAAACATCCTCAAAAAGAGATATATATTGCGCTGATGAAAATAAACCTCCGTGCCGCAATCAAGCCCGAACAACTTGCACAAAAATGGGAATTGGAAACAGGAGCAAAAAGAATAAATGGTAAAAATGTCAACTACCGAGGGATCAATGCTTTTTATGCTCTTTACAATTCAAGATTGAAAAAGGGAAAGGCACAGACTGAAATTGTCTTTTTTGTAAGGCGGGCTACAGGTTTTGCAATTATTGCAACTGCCTTAAAAAAAGACTACAGCGAAGCAATTCCATACTTTAAAAAGACCTTTAGCACATTAAGGGCTATGACTAAAAAAGAATCATCGCTTTTTAAAAATAGAAGAATAATAATTTATACAGTCAAGGAAGGTGATACCCTGCAATCGTTAGCGGAGAAATTTTTTAATGATAAAGACAAGGTTAAAGAGCTTGCCCTCATTAATGGAATCGACAAAGACTCCCCTCTCAAGATAGGCGGTAAACTGAAAATACCAGTTTTAAAGGAAACACAATGAACAAGAAGAATTCCGACAATCCTATCTTCTTTCACATTCCATTCGAATATGTTGAGACATTCAGCAAATATATAATAGAAAAAAAGATGAATCTTGAAATATATTTCAAGGCGGACATTCTTGATAATTCAAATGACTCAGATTTCAAAAGGATAAGCACTATTCTTTATGAAAATGGAATAAAAACAACATTCCATGCTCCTTTTATGGATTTAAGTCCGGGAGGAATAGATAAGAAGATTAGAGAAATCAGCATCTTTCGAATCAAACAAGTTCTCGATGCAGCTGCCTATTTTCATCCTCTTTCAGTAGTTGTCCACCCCGGCTATGATAAATGGCGCTTCGCATCGGCAAAAGAAAAGTGGATCGAAAAAAGCGTCGAAACTTGGGAAGAAATCCTTAACTCACGCCCCTTTGATGATATTACAATCTGTCTTGAGAATGTTTTTGAAGATAATCCTTCAACAATCATTGAAGTTTGTAGAAAAGTCCAAAATGAAAATTTTCGATTATGCTTCGATACAGGACATTTCAATTTATTCTCATCTATATCTTTAGAGGATTGGGTCAATGCAACTTTGCCTTATCTCAAAGAAATGCATTTACATGACAACTGTGGAAAAAGCGATGACCATGATGCCATTGGAAATGGTAATGTTAATTTTATGACACTTTTTAAACTCACTAAAAAAATCGAAAATCCAATTCTGACGATAGAAGCCCACTCACCCGAAAATGTCTTTAAAAGTATTGAAAGATTGGGTAATATTCTAAAAGAAACAAACTTTTTTTCTTAATTTATAATCGCTTGAGAGAGTTTTAATCCTTGACAAAAGCCACTTCTCTTGTCTATAAGCAACGCTCTTAATATTTTTAATTCTCTGAATCGATGATTATTAAGGACGATGATTGATTATGTTTGAAGTAATAGAAAAGAGAGTACTTTCTCCAGTTGTGAGCTTGTTAAAATTTAGGGCTCCCCATATTGCTCAATCAAGAAAGCCGGGACAATTCATAATATTTCAAATCGATGAAAAGGGTGAAAGGGTCCCCCTTACAATTGCAGATGCTGACCCTGAAGAGGGCACTATCACATTAATTTGCCAAAGTGTAGGCAAATCGACCCGAAAATTTAATGCTCTTGAAAAGGGCGATAAAATTCTCAGTCTTGTGGGACCGCTTGGCAAACCATCACATATAGAAAATTTCGGAAATGCCGTGTGCATAGGAGGAGGACTTGGTATTGCTGTAGTATATCCCCTTGGAAAAGCTTTAAAAGAATGTGGAAATTATGTAAGTTCTATAATGGGATTCAGGTCAAAAGAACTCTTATTTATGGAAGATGAGCTTCGCTCAATATCAGATGAGCTTCATATAGTAACTGATGATGGCAGTTATGTTAGAAGAGGACTTGTAACTGATGTCTTAAAAGAGCTAATAGATGAAGGAAAAAAGATTGATATAGTATTTGCAGTTGGTCCTGTGCCTATGATGAGGGCGGTATGCGACATTACAGCTAAACATAATATCAAAACCATTGTGAGCTTGAACCCTATTATGGTAGACGGCACAGGTATGTGTGGGGCATGCCGTGTAACAATAGGCGGCAAAACTCAGTTTGTTTGTGTTGATGGCCCGGAATTCGACGGACATCAGGTTGATTTCGTCGAACTTTCAAAAAGACAAAGCTTTTATAGAGAAAATGAAAAGATTTCTCTTGAAATGATGAATGACCACAAAAAATGTTGGGAGAAAGAGTCTAAAGTAAAATGAGCAAAAATAATCTTACACCAAAAGAAAGAATGCAGATTGAAAGGCAGCCGATGCCTGAGCAGGACCCTAATGTGAGGAACAAAAATTTTGAGCAGGTCAACCTCGGCTTAGCTGAAGAAATGGCAATAATGGAAGCTAAGCGCTGTCTGCAGTGTAAAAAACCTATGTGTGTTCAAGGATGTCCTGTTGGTATCGACATACCTGCCTTTATAAATTTGATTGCAGAAGGAAGATATCTTGAAGCCGCTCGAAAGATAAAAGAAAAAAACTCATTGCCTGCTGTGTGTGGAAGAGTCTGCCCTCAAGAGGAACAATGTGAAGGAGTTTGTGTCCTTTCAAAAAAGAGTATGCCGGTAGCAATAGGGAATCTTGAAAGGTTCGCCGCAGATTTCGAAATGGCAATGGGTGAGATAAAGATACCACCTCTTCCAAAACCAACGGGGAAAAAAGTAGCTGTCATAGGGTCAGGACCTTCAGGATTAACAGTAGCTGGTGAGCTTGCAAAGATGGGGCATCAGGTAACTGTTTTTGAAGCCCTCCATAAATCAGGCGGCGTTTTAATTTATGGCATTCCCGAGTTTCGTCTACCAAAGAAGATCCTTCAGGTTGAAATTGATTATGTCAGCAAGCTTGGAGTAGAAATCGTAAACAATTTTGTGATTGGAAAAACAAAAACCTTGGATGAACTTCTTTCCAATGGGTATGATGCCGCATTTATTGGCTCAGGTGCTGGATTGCCTTACTTTATGAACATTCCCGGCGAAAACCTCAACGGTGTATATTCTGCCAATGAATATCTTACGCGCAATAATTTGATGAAAGCATATTTATTCCCGGAATATGATACACCTATCTTTCGAGGAAAAAATGTTGCAGTTATAGGCGGAGGGAATACCGCAATGGATGCCGTAAGGACATCCAAGAGACTTGGAGCAGAACATTCATACATTATTTATCGCCGTTCAAGAGCTGAAATGCCCGCAAGAATCGAAGAAATAAAGCATGCTGAAGAAGAAGGTGTTGAATTTCTTCTCCTCAACAATCCTTTGAGAATAATTGGAGATGAAAAAGGATGGGTCAAAGAAATAGAATGTATAAAGATGGAGCTTGGAGAACCCGATGAATCCGGACGAAGAAGGCCTGTGCCAATTGAAGGTTCAGAATTCACCATAAAAGTTGATACAGTCGTAGTTGCAATCGGGAATGGTGCTAATCCGTTAATACCTATGACAACTAAAGGAATAGAAACAAATCGATACGGCAATATAACAATCGACCCTAAAACAGGCGCAACGAGTAAACCGGGCGTTTTCGCAGGCGGAGATATCGTGAGAGGTGGTGCAACAGTTATTCTTGCAATGGGTGACGGGAAAGTTGCCGCTAATTCAATCAATGAATATCTAAAGTAATTTCACTTTAAAGCCAGCTCAGTTTTTAAAATACTTTTCATAAACAGCATATAGGTCACTCTTCTTCGTGCCTGTATCTATGAAATCCCAAGGAAATATTTCATCTTTTTTCCTTGTTCGATAAACATAGTAATCGGCATTTACATCACTCTCCCGCATTGCCCTTCGCCAATCTCCCTTATAACTGAAGGCATTCTGCAGTATTCTTCCCACTTTTCTGTCGCCTCTTGATAATAACGCTTGTATCTTTGCGAATTTTGGAAGGTCGCAATTGAACCTCACATTATTTATCTTTGCAAATAAATTTCTCAAAAGAGATATCTTCTCCTTTAATCTTCTTTCATCTTCCATTGCCGACCATTGTAGAGGAGTGAATGCTTTCGGCACGAAGGATGATGCGCTGATGAAAATTTGAAAATTTAAATTATTTCTTTCTCCTTCATTGTTGATCTTCTTGACAAGTTTATAGATTGCTTTGAGGTCATCAGTTGTTTCACCGGGAAATCCAATCATAAAGTAAAGTTTGATGCTTCTAATACCTGCTTTTGCCAAAGAAATTATCCCCTTAATTATGACATCATCTTCTATTTGTTTACCTGCTTTATTTCTTAATGATTCATCACCGCATTCAGGTGCAAGAGTTACAGTCTTCTGGCCACTTTCTGCAATGAGTTTAACAAATTCATCATTCAGGTCTTCAAATCTGATGGATGAAAAAGAAGCAGAAAGTTTCCTTTCTTTTATTCCTTTTGAAAGATTGTTTATATAGTCTCCTCTGCCAATGAAACAGCTAATCAATCCTATTTTATGAGTGTAAAGAAGGCGAGAATCAATATGCTCAAAGAGCTTGTCAATGCTTTTCATTCTGGGTTTCCCATAATAATTCCCCAAAAGACAAAACCTGCACGATGAAGCACATCCTCTTGACATTTCAACCAGATGCATTGAAGAAAATTCAGTTAGAGGCGAAATAATTCTTGAATAAGAAGAGGATTCTTCCATATTTTGGAGTCTCTTCACCTCAACCTTTCTTTCAGATTCCATATTTATTGAATCATTGGGAATATATGCGCCTTTTAATTTTTTAAAAATTTTTAAAAAAAACTCTTTCCCTTCTCCTCCTGCTGCATCTATTATTTCCTCACAAAAAGAATTTAGCAAAACTTCTGCGTCTCCCAAAAGAAAGACATCGATGAAATCAGCGATAGGCTCAGGATTGGCTGATACAGCAATTCCCCCTGCAATTATAAGAGGAGTATTCTCATCTCTCTGATTAGATAGTAAATCGAGACCGGAATATTTTATAATCTTCAAAACATTAAGATAGTCATTCTCAAAGGATATGGAAAAAAAAATGAGCTGAAAATCCCTTATCGGTTTAAAAGTATCCAAAGAATGTAAATAATTGCCTTTTTTTTCAAACCATTCTTCCAAATCGTTATCTGGAAGGAAAGCCCTATCACATATTATATTTCTCTTCTCATTTAAAATTCCATAAACACTTTGAAAACCAAGATTAGATGAACCAACCCTATAATAATTTGGATAGACGACAATACTTTTTACTTTACCCTCAGGATTGAGTAAATATCGACCCTTCTCAACCGAAAGAATCCTTTGGCGGTAAATAGTTAAAGGATTTTTCATCCTAAAGATGATTCTTAAAATTAATAATGATTAAAAAAAGTTTTGTATTCAGTCTGCACCTCTCCTGAAAAAAGCCGGTGTTGACCAGTCATTTTTTTTGACTTTCTTTGAGCTTTTAACTTCCTTTTCTTCATCCTTTTTTAATAATTTGTTCCTTTTCTTAAATCTTATATAAGCAGGAATATTTTTATTCTCATCGTCCATAGGAATTATTTCACTTTCCATTACTGGTTCAGGAATTTCAACTGGAGGCTGTTGTATCTCAATTTTTTCAATTTTACCTTCCACATCAAATCCGGTTCCAATAACAGTTACTTTTACCTGCTCTTTTGCACTCTCATCAATAACATGTCCCGTAATAATCTCAGCATCAGGATCAACTAAATCATGTATTATCTTCATTGCTTCTTCCATTTCATTGAGCGTTAAACTGCTGCTGCCTGTAATATTCACGAGGACGCCACTAGCTCCTTCTATACTTCCTTCTTCGATAAGGGGGCTTGATATGGCTTTTTGCACTGCCTCAATAACTCTACCATCTCCTCCTTCAGATATTCCTGTGCCCATTATCGCTCTTCCCCTTATGGACATAATTGTCCTTACATCGGCAAAATCAATGTTAATATGCCCGGGCTTAACTATTATATCTGAAATCCCCTGCACCGCCTGATGAAGCACATCATCTACGAGTTTATATGCCTCAACAATAGAGAGATTCTTTCCTGCCAATGCCATCAATCGCTGATTAGGTATTACAATCAAACTATCAACTGATTTTTTCAACTCTTCGATACCTTCTTCTGCAATTCTCATCTTTTTTCTTCCCTCTATTATAAAGGGTTTCGTAACAACCCCCACGGTAAGCGCTCCTTTCTCCTTTGCTTCTTGTGCAATTACCGGCGCCGCGCCAGTGCCTGTGCCTCCTCCCATTCCTGCAGTGATAAAAACCATATCAGTATCACTGCATATCTCCTTGATTTTTTCAATGTCCTCCATTGCTGATTTTCTGCCTATCTCAGGTTTTGCGCCTGCGCCTAAACCCTTCGTTATGTTTTCTCCTATTTGAACCTTATATTCCGCTTTTGAATACTCAAGCGCCTGCACATCTGTATTTACTGCTATAAATTCGACACCTGTAATTTGCTGTTGATGTATCATCGTATTTACAGCATTGCCGCCGCATCCACCTACGCCGATAACCTTTATTTTTGCTTTCTTTATCTCGTTATTATATTCAATCATTAATTTACCCCCCTTTCTTCTTATACAAATTCTTGTATCCAATTAATAACATTCTTCATAAAACTGCTCGATGAAACCGCATAATTTCTATCCATTTTTGTCCCATAAAGACAAAGCCCCACCACTGTTGCATAAGCGGGGTTTTTTACTTTTTCTACTATTCCACTGCCTACATCTCCGGGTGAAGCTAATCTTACAGGCACAGGAAATACCTGACGAGCTATTTTATCTATGCCCTCAAGAAGTGTCGTCCCTCCTGTAAGCACAATGCCTGATGCTATTAATTCACCCACTCCTGATTTTTTTATTTCCTGCTTTGCAATAGAGAGTATTTCCATTACGCGCGGTTCAATTATTTCGCTTAGAATCTTTTTGGAAACTGGTACATTCTCATTGCCGCCCAATCTTTCGACTTTTACCATTTCATCACTCTTGACTAATTCTGAACAGGCGCAGCCATGCTTAATTTTCATATTCTCCGCTTCTTTTTTAGAGATATGAAAACCCACTGCTATATCATTCGTAATATGGTCACCTCCGAGACCAAACATAGATGAAAATTTTATGCTTCCATTATAAAAGATTGCGATATCAGTGGTTCCTGCTCCTATATCAATTAAAGCGACTCCTAATTCTTTTTCGTCTTCGGTAAGAACGGCTTCTGCGGAAGCAAGTTGTTGTAAAACTATCTCTTCTATCTCCAAGCCGGCTTTGTTGCAGCTTTTGACTACATTTTGTATTGAAGTTGTTGCCCCAGTTACAATATGCACCTTTGCTTCAAGTCTCACACCTGCAAGTCCTACAGGATCTTTGATCCCGCCTTGATCATCAATTATATATTCCTGTGGAATGACATGAATGATCTCCTTATCGCGAGGTATGGCAACAGCCGTAGCATTATCAATTACCCTTTGTTTGTCCTTTTTCTTGACCTCCTTGTCATTGATTATGACAAGACCATGACTGCTCTGACCCTTGATATGCGGTCCTCCAATGGCTACAATAACATTGTCGATTTCTTCACCAGCCATCACTTCTGCATCTTCAACTGCTTTTTGAATTGCCTCTACAGTGCTTTCAATGTTGACGACGACACCATTTTTCAAACCTTTTGAAGGAGTTTCTCCATAACCAATAATTTCGAAGCCTCCTTCTTCATTTAGATGCGCAATTAGGGTGCAAACCTTTGATGAGCCGATATCCAGCCCTGCTATAAGATTGTTTTTTTTACCCATAACTCTCTCCAATATAATAAAGATTAATTTTTTTACCCATTCCCAAAAAGTTATGATAGAAGTCATTTTTCTTTTCATTCATTTGATTATTGTCAACTTTTCTTCGAAGAATTTTCATTCTCTATTGGTTTTGCAACTACTCTGTCTTTGAATCTAAGGTCAAAAACAGCAAAATCAGCCAATTCATTGTTATCAATTTCTTCAAGTACTTTCTTGAAATTGTCCATCTTTTCATGTACATTACCCCTGCCTAAATAAACTCTGCAGGGTAATCCTTTCATTTCAAAGATAGCGTTGTCTTTATCAGAAACATCAAGCAATGATATTCTACTGTAGAACCATGGAGCGTAATTTTTAATATCCTTTAGCATTGCTATTATTTCGTATAGGAATTCTTCTTTCACCTTTTCTCCTGCAGTATAGTTGCGGTCAGATATAAATCCTTTTATCACCTTTCTTTCCTGTGCAGAGGCATCCTCTTGAGGAGTGAGCACTACACCATTTTCATCAATCAGCTTTAGTCCGTTGTTTTCAAGCCATGCAAAAGGTTTTCTTTCCTGGATACTTATAAAAACTGAATTGGGAAGTTTCTTCCTTACATAAACTGATTTAATCCAAGGAATTTTCATTAAATCCTCAACTACCTTATGGGGGCTGATAAAGAGAAAATTTTTATCTTCAATTCCAGCGGTTTTTAAAATCTTATTCTTTTCTATTACATTATTCCCTTCTATAGAAATTGTGGGTTTACCGAGTGAGGCAAGATTAACAACATATTCTTTAAGAAAGACAGTAACCAAGAAAAGGGAAAAGAGAACTGCGGCATAACGCATTATGTTGAGGGAAAATATGCTCTTTTGAGCTATAGTGTTTTTCTTCCTTTTTGCTGTTCCGGTGTGTTTTACCCTTTTGTTGACACGCTGGTCACGAAGAGTTCTACTTCTTTTTACTCTTCTCACAAGCTTCCTCCAAAATTTTTAAAACAAGGGAATCAAAATCAATTCCCACCTTTGCCGCAGCCATAGGTAAAAGGCTTGTTTCCGTCATTCCCGGAATCGTATTCACTTCTAAGACAAAGAGTTGTCCGTCTTTGTCAATTCTCAAATCAACCCTCGGCGCACCTTTACAGCTAAGTGCTTCAACTGCCATCTGGGCATATTTGGCGCATTTTTCCTCCTCTTCTTTAGAAAGTGGAGCAGGACATAGATATTCTGTCATTCCTTTCTTATATTTTGCCTCATAATCATAGAATCCGCTTTTTGGCTTTATTTCTATTACAGGCAATGCTTTCCCAAAAAGCACTCCCACCGTTAGGTCTCGTCCCTCTATAAATTCTTCAACGATAATCTTTTCATCATATTTGAAAGCTTCTTCTATTGTTTCTCTAAGCATTCTCATATCTCGAACTATCGTTATTCCTATTGTAGAACCACCAGAAGCCGGTTTTACAACAAGAGGACAGGTAAATTTTTTTTTTACTATTTCCTCCACTGAATTCTTCATTTCAGTTCTAATAGCCAAATACTCAGGAGTAGGTATCCCTGATGCCTGAAAAATGATTTTCGATATATCTTTGTCCATTGCTATTGCACTCGATAAAACTCCACTTCCTGTATAGGGAATACCTACTGTTTCGAAAAAACCCTGTATAACTCCGTCTTCTCCACCTTCTCCATGAAGTGCCAAAAAGGCTACATCTATTTTTTCTTCTTTTATCTTCTCAATGAAAGTTTCTGCAGGGTCAATCGCAACAGCTTCAATCTTTTGTCTCAGAAGGGAATCCAAAACTGCTTTTCCTGTTTTCAAGGAAATTTCTCTTTCAGGCGAATTGCCTCCCATAAGGACGCCCACTTTTTTATCTTTTATTGTTAGTTCTTCCACTCTATTTCTTCTCCTATCACCTTTATTTCTGGCTCAAGCATTATTCCTTTTTTTCTATAAACTTCTTCCCTTATCTCCTTCATTAAATCCAATATATTCGTGGAAGTTGCATTACCCTTGTTGATAATAAAATTTGCATGTTTTGAAGAAACTTCTGCATCACCTACTCTTTTCCCTTTTAGCCCGCATTCATCGATTAATCTTCCTGCTGAAATCTTTTCAGTATTTTTGAAGATACACCCTGCTGATTGAGCCAAATAGGGTTGCGTCCTTTTTCTTCTTTCTCTATATTCTTCAATCTTCTTTTCACCTTCTCCTTCTCCAATTCTTGTCAATTTCAGCGTTATATTAGTGATTATTTCGTCTTGTCCAATTGAAGAAAATCTATAGCCGGATTCTATTTCACTTGCCTCAATCAAATGTATCTTGCCGCTCTTTTTTATTACTTTTGCATTTTCGACATTCGTCATTATGGAATAGCCGAAACTTCCTGCATTGCCGACAACAGCACCACCCACAGTGCCCGGTATTCCGCATGCCCACTCAATTCCTCCAATGTTTTTCTTTGCAAATTCCGAAACCATCTTTGGTAGAAATGCGCCTGCCTGTGCCGATACATAAACATCGTTGCCAATTTCTGATTCATATGAAAACCTGTTGAAACATTCTGACAGTACAATGACAACTCCGCCAAACCCTTTATCTGAAAAAAGAACATTCGAACCGCTGCCCAAAGCAATAAATTCCAACCTCCATTTGTCGCAAAGCTCCAAAGCTTTCTTTATCTCATCTTCATTTGATGGAAAAAGCACCACTGAAATTGGGCCTCCTGTTCTGAATGTGGTAAAATTCGATGCAGAAGCATTGAACAATGCTCGCCCTTCAAAAACTTCAGCAAAATCTTTATGAAATTCTTCTCTAACCAAGTTTAATCTCATTTTCCTTTTAAAAATTCCTCTCCTACTTCATAGACATTTCCAGCGCCTAATGTTATAAACATATCCCCTTCACTCAGCGCCTTGGAAAAGAATGAAATAATCTCTTTCTTGTCTTTTATATAAGCCACATTTTTGTGCCCGTGACTTTTTATTCCTTCTGCTATCTTTTCTGCGCTTATTCCCTCAATAGGCGATTCGCCTGCAGGATAAATATCGGTGACAACAAGAATATCGCAGTCATAAAATGCTTTATAAAAGTCTTCCAAAAGTAATGATGTCCTCGAATAGCGGTGAGGTTGAAAAAGGACTCCAATTTTTCCCTTCCACATCTTCCTTGCTGCCGACAAGGTTGCTTTAATTTCATTTGGATGATGTCCATAGTCGTCAACAACGATAATCTTTCTTTTTTCTCCTTTTTTCTGAAAACGTCTTTCTATGCCTTCAAATCCTTCAAGCGCCTCAACAATTCTCTTCAACGGTATATCCAATTCCCGACCAACAGCAATTGCCGCGAGAGCATCTAAAACATTATGTTTGCCTGATAAATTAATTTTCAGTTTTGCTTTCTTATCGCCTTTTTCAAAAAGCTCGAAGTATGTAGAAAAATTATTTACTTCCTTAATCTCTGCACTGTAATCAGCTTGCGAGTTGAATCCATAAGTAATCATTCTCTTTTCAATGGACGGAATAATCTCTTGTATATTTTCATCATCTATGCAAACCACGGCAGCGCCATAGAATGGCACTTTATTTATGAATTGAGTGAAGCTTTCCTTTAAATTTTCTTCACTTCCGTAAAAATCAAGATGTTCCTTGTCTATATTGGTTACAACAGCAATTGATGGATTGACCCGTAAAAAAGTGCCGTCACTTTCGTCAGTTTCTGCAACTATGAATTCACCCTGTCCTAACTCTGCATTTTTCCCTGTGCTTAAAAGTTTACCTCCTATAATGGCTGTCGGATCTTTCCCTCCCTTTTCTAAGACAGCGGCAATCAAAGAGGTTGTCGTAGTCTTTCCATGTGAGCCGGAAACTGCTATGCTGTATTTCATTCTCATCAATTCAGCCAGCATTTCTGCCCTTTTCAAAACTGTTATTTTTTTCTCCTTTGCAGCAATGAGTTCAGGATTGTTCTCTTTTATGGCAGAACTTATGACAACGAGATCGCTTCCCTCTACATTCTCTGCCCTGTGTTTCAAAAATATCTTGGTTCCAAGCTTTTTTAATCTATCAGTTGTAGGACTTCTCCTTATATCTGAGCCAGAAATTTGATAGCCGAGATTAATCAAAAGCTCAGCTATCCCGCTCATTCCGATTCCGCCAATTCCAACAAAATGTATTTTCAAGTTCTTCTTATACATTTATCTTTGTCCTATTAATGATCTACACAGTTCAACTATCTCTCTTGCCGCATTTGGCCTATCAAGTTTTTTTGCATTCTCTTCCATTTTCCTGATTCTTCCTCTATCTTCCATAAGCTCAGCAATATGTTGTGAAATCCTCTCAGGCGTTGCCTCCCTTTCCCTTACCATAATGCTTGCCCCCTCTTTTTGCATATAAAGAGCATTATATTCCTGATGGTTGTTTGTTGCATAGGGGAAGGGAATCAATAGGGAAGCTTTTGCACAAGAACATAGCTCGCTCAATGTTGTAGCACCTGCCCGTGAAATAACGATATCTGCTGCGCTATAGGCATCGCCCATATCCGTTATGAAAGATTTTATTACTACATTTGATAGTTTCCTTTCTTCATAGAGTTTTTTTACTCTTTCAAAATCACTTTCACCGGTTTGATGTATTATCTGAATTTTCTTACCAGCTTTTTCCAAAAGGGAACAAACTGCAGGCATTAGGTCATTAAAGCATTTTGCACCTTGGCTTCCACCGAAAACAAAAAGAGTAAAAAGATTGATGTCTAAATCCCACTTTTTAAGCGCTTCTTCTCGTGATATCTTGAGAAGATTCTTCCTCACCGGATTGCCTACACATATTGTCTTCCTTTTGGGAAAATACCTTTGTGAATCTCTGAAATTTACAGCTATAAATTTCGCAAATCCTCCAAGTATTCTATTTGTCGTCCCCGGATAAAGATTCTGTTCAAGTATGATAGAGGGAATTCCTAAAATCCAAGCAGATACAATTGTAGGACCTGAGCTATATCCACCCACTCCTACAGCAAAATTTGGCTTGAAAGTCCTCAAAATTTTTATTGAATCCATAATGCTAACAGGAATCTGTTTTATTCCCCTTACCATCTCTTTAAAGTTTTTCCCTTTTATTCCTAATGAATCTATAAGCTCAAAATCTATTCCAGTTGATGGAAGAATCTTTGATTCCAGCCCTCTTTTTGCACCCACGAAAAGTATTTTTGCTCCCTTCCATCTTTCTTTTATCTCCTCTGCAATTGCTATTCCCGCATAAATGTGTCCTCCTGTTCCGCCGCCTGCGATGAGAGCTTTTACATTATCTTCTTGCATTTTCTGAAATATTGAGAAGGACACCGGTTAAAAACATCATAAAAATCATCGATGAACCGCCATAACTTATAAAAGGCAGTGTTATACCTTTTGTTGGAAACAACCCCAATGCTACTGCCATATTAATTAGTCCTTGAATCCCAATGAGAGAAACTATTCCAGCAGACAACATAGCTCCAAATGTATCATCTACATTCATTGCAACTTTAAATCCCCGATAGACATAGATGAAAAAGAGTCCCACTATTGTGATGACACCAAGCATTCCAATCTCCTCTCCTACAACTGAAAGAATAAAATCATTATGAGGTTCGGGAAGATAAAAGAGTTTCTCGCGGCTTTCTCCAAAACCAACACCAAAAATTCCTCCTCTTCCAAAGGCATATAAAGATTGAATAAGCTGAAATCCTGAATCACGAGGATATTCCCATGGATTCAAAAAAGCAGTGATTCGTTTCATTCTGTATGGCTCAGAAAGCACTGCAAAAATAGCCATCGGAGTTATAACTGCCATAAGACTAAAGAGATATTTTAAATTCATACCGCCAATAAACAGCATAATGAGGAGTACAATAGCCATTATCATTACTGTCCCAAAATCCGGTTGTTTCATAATCAGAACTGCTACAATGCCAAATACTATTGATAAAGGTAGGATTCCTTTCGTAAAATCGCTCAATTTATCTCCTTTTTTGGAAATATATCTTGCCGCATAAAGAATAAGAGCAAATTTCATAAATTCGGCAGGTTGAAATCTTAAAGACTTATAAGCTATCCATCGTGTTGCACCTTTTGCTGTCTCGTTAATTCCGGGTATAAAAACAAGAATAAGAAGCACTATTGCAAACATAAGCGAAGGAATTGCTAACTTGTAATATTTTTTGTAATTGAAATTCATTGCGCAAACCATCAAAATTGTCCCTATGATGATTGCGAGCAGCTGCTTTTTGAAATAGAAATAGGGGTCTGAAAATTTTTCAAGTGACATAATGGCACTTGCGCTGTAAACCATTATAGCTCCAATCCCAGAAAGCAGAAGGGCTGTAAAAAGTATTAATTTATCCGATTTTCCCCTCTCATCAATTTTCATAAAGTTTCCTCACACATCTTTTAAATTCATCACCCCGATGCTCGTAGGAATCAAACATATCAAAGCTTGCGCAACCCGGAGAAAGAAGTACTACTTCTCCCGGCCTGGCTATCCTATATGCCTTATTTACAGCCTCCTCCAAAGTTTTTGCTCTAAATACCTCAACAATATCAGAAAATGCTTTCTCAATTTTTCCTGCCGCTTCACCAATGGCAATGATAAGTCGTACAGAAGACTTAACTTCATCTGTGATTGAAGCAAAATCACCATTCTTATCCCTGCCTCCTGCAATCAAAATGACTTTCTCTTCAATTCCTTCCAATGCCCTCTTCAATGCATCAATATTCGTGGCTTTTGAATCATTTATAAAAAGCACATTGTTTATATTAGCCACTTCTTCCATTCTATGGGAAGGAGGGAGAAATTTTTCCAAGACCTCTGCTACAACTTCCTTTTTCACATCCACTATCATAGAAACAGAAACTGCGGACAGAGCATTCTCAAGGTTGTGGCATCCTTTCATCTTAATCCTCTCAATAGGCATAATATTTTCTGCAAATTTTAAATCCCTAAAGACAATTTCTCCTGAGTCAACATAAGCCCCTTTTATCTTTGACTGTGTTCGGCTAAAGAAAAAAGTCTGTCCCCTCAATTTTGAAAGTTTAGTCATTATTAGTGAATCATCTGCATTTATTATTCCGAAATCTTCATCGCTGAGATTCTCAAAGATTCTCATCTTTGTGTCAGCATATTCATCAAGGGAGTCGTAACGGTCCAAATGGTCGGGCGTTATATTTAAAAGGAGAGATATGTGAGGTTTTAAATTGCTAATCAATTCAAGCTGAAAACTCGATATTTCACAGACTATATAATCACCTTTAAAATTCTGAGATACAACTTCTGAAAGTGATGTGCCAATATTACCGGCTTCTATAGACTCTTTGCCATCTTTCCTCAAGATCTCATTAATCAGCTTAGTCACCGTCGTTTTCCCATTTGTGCCTGTAACAGCAATAATTGGGACAGTGGTATAGCGGCTTGCAAATTCTATTTCACTCATAACATTCTTTTTCTTGTTTATTGCTCTTTTGACGAAATCACTTTTATATGAAATTCCCGGGCTAACTATTACATCAGTAACTTCATCGAGAAGTTCAAAGCCGTTACTTTCAAACTCTACTTTAACTTGAGGTGGAATTGTTTCTCCGCATTTTTCCCATTCAGATGCTCTTTTTTTCTCACAGGCAAAAACTTTTATGTCCTGTGAAAGCGCAAGCCTCATCGCACCAACTCCACTTTTCCCCAAACCCGCAATCAAGACTCTATCTCCCATTTCTTTATTCACTGCCTTCTTCAATCTTCCTTAAAAGCACCTCTATTGCCCTTTCAAGGCGCATCATTCTTGACCCTTTTACAAGAAGGATATCATCTCTGTTCAAAAGTCTGCTTAGAGCTTCTCCTGCTGTAGAAGCATCGTCAAAGGACAACACATTTTTTTCAGGAATTCCTGCTCTGACTGCCTCATTTGCAGCTAAGCGCGATTCTCTTCCGACTGTAAAAAGAAAATCCATTCCCTTTTGAGCACATAGTTTTCCGATACTGCGATGAGATGATTCAGTATATTTTCCAAGCTCAAGCATATCTCCCATTAACACTATCCTTCTGCCTCTACATTCAAGACAACTCAAATACTCGATTGCTTTTTCAAAGGAGTTTGGGTTTGCATTATAGGAATCATCAATAATAGTAATCCCGCAAGGCAGCTCCTTTACCGACATCCGTCCAGATAAAGTTTCAGCGCTTTCAACACCTTTTTCTATTTCATTCTCTGTAAATCCTTCTAAAATGGAATATGCAATCGCGCCAAGGCAATTATAGGCATTGTGAATACCCGGCAGGTTAAGTCTTATTCTGCCTTTCTTCCCCAATCCTTTATATGAAAAGGAAACGCCTCTTAAATCATTCTCCAAGTCATACATTCTAATGTGACATTCTTCGCCTTTACCAAAAAGAATGGGATTCCTACATACCTTTTTGACTGCTTGTACAAGCACTTTGTCATCGCCATTGCATAAAACTTTTCCTTTTTTCTCTTCCACATAACGGGCAAGCAGGGCCTTTTCTTCTGCTATCTCAGTTATGTCCGAAAAATTTTCAGAATGTGAAAGCGCTACATTTGTTAAAATGGCATCAGAAGGCATTGCCACTTGGCATAATCTATCTATTTCTCCTTTAACACTCATCCCCATCTCAATGACAGCGAATCTGCACCCATAATCAACATTCAAAAGACTCAGTGGTAAACCAATCAGGTTGTTGAAATTGCCTATGGTTTTGATTGCAGAGGCTTTTTTTGAAAGGATTGAATGGAGTATCTCTTTAGTAGTAGTCTTCCCGTTGCTTCCTGTTATTGCAATAACCTTCGGATTTACCTTTTCCCGGTAAAAGGCTGCAAGGTCTTGAAGGGCAGTCAAAGTATCCCTTGTTTCAAGAATTGTTACACTGCCTTCTAACGGAAGGTCCCGAACGATTTTATTTGTTTCAGAGACTACTGCGCCTAAAGCACCATTTTCCAATGCTTTCAAAACAAAATCGTTTCCATCAAACTTTTCACCCTTTATTGCAAAAAAAATCTCCCCGCCTCTGCAGTCTCTCGAATCAATAGAGATTCTTGAAAATTTTTTTGTTTCTCCCCCAATTATCATTTTTGCTCCGGTAGCTTTTAATATTTCTTCAAGCAAATATGTCTTCAATTATTTTTCCTAATCCCTTCAATTGCCTTTAATACTTCTTCTTTGTCATCAAGGTGGATAATCTTCTCCCCGACTATCTGATAATCTTCATGCCCTTTCCCTGCAATGACTATAGTATCTCCTGCATCTGCTTTTTCGATTGCATATCGAATTGCCTCCCTTCTGTCTTCAACAACTTCAATATTGTTGCGTCTATTTCTATCAATGCCTTTTAGAATGTCATTTATAATGTCCATAGGATTCTCATTTCTTGGGTTGTCTGATGTTATGATTATTTTTGTGCCTATTCTTGAAGCAATTTTTCCCATCAATGGTCTTTTCTCCGTATCTCTATTGCCGCCGCATCCAAAAACAACAATCAAATCCTTCTTGCACATTTTTTTAGCTTCAGTTAACAGTTTTTCAAGGGCATCAGGAGTATGGGCATAGTCAACGATAATATCAAAATCTACATTGCCCTCAATCCTCTGAAATCTTCCGGGCACAATATCAAGTGATTCAATTCCTCTTTCAATAATATCAGGAGAGATACCAAGTTCCACTGCCGCCGCCGTAGCCGCTAAAATGTTTGAAAAATTGAAACTTCCTATAAGATTTGAAGAGAAATTAACAACTCCTTTGCCTGTGCAGATACTGCCTTCTATTCCTGATTTCGATAATTTAGAGGAAAGAATTTTGAAATTGGCTTCAGGTTTATCAAAGCTATAAGTAACAACTTTTTCTTTAAACTCCTTTGCAATTTTTCTTCCCCATTTATCATCGATATTTACGATTGCTTTTGCTTCATCATTTGCATTTAAATAGTTGAAGAAGGATTTTTTGCATTCATAATATTCTTCTATTGTCTTATGAAAATCTAAATGTTCAGGACTTAAATTAGTAAAAATCCCTAATGAAAAACTGCATCCTGCAATCCTTTTAAGACGAATAGAATGAGAAGACACCTCCATTATTGTATGAGTTACGCCGCTATCTACCATCCTTCTCAGAAATCTATTCAATGTAAAAGCATCAGGAGTCGTAAGTGATGAAGGAAACTCCTCATCTCCTATTTTGTAAAGAATCGTTCCTATCATTCCGGAAACGATGCCGGCTTTTTCAAGGATTGAATTTAATATATATGAAGTAGTGGTTTTCCCGTTAGTGCCTGTAATTCCAATGAGCTTCAATTCTTTTGAAGGATTTCCAAAATAATTGGAAGCAATAATTCCAAAACTTTCTCTTGTATCTTTGCTTTTTAGGAGTGTAATCTTCTTTAAAATATCTGCACCAATAGAGGTTTCATCAAAAGCAGTGTCTACCAAAACTGCGGAAACGCCTTTATCGATTGCATCTTTGATGTAATCGTGTCCATCTCTCTTGAATCCCTTTATAGCAACGAACAAAAAACCTTCTTCTACTTCCCTTGAATCAGCTGTTATGCCGCTAACCATCACAGATTCTATTTCTGATAAAGATGAACATTTTGCATCTCTTATCAAATCTTTAAGAAAATATTTTCTTTCCATTTCTTTAAATCTCAATTGCTTGATTAAAATCTTTATAAATTCCTTTCTTCCTTCTTATTTACTGCATCAGCGACGACTAATCTCAATTTGCCATCTTCTTTATGTGGTTTTACACCGCAATAGAGAAGTGACCTTTTTGCTATTTCACGAAATATTGGAGCTGAAACGATACCCCCGTAATGATTTTTCTTTGGTTCGTCCAAAATAACTGCTATTACAAAGCGCGGCGCATCAGCAGGTACAATACCGATAAAAGATGAATAATATTTACCCGGTTGATATGCTCCATTTTCCGCTTTTTGGGCAGTGCCAGTTTTACCTGCTACCTCGAATCCTTCAATCCTTGCCAAATGAGCTGTCCCCTCTTCTGATACTACAGTTTTCAAAATACCTCTCAGGATATGGGCTGTCCTCTCTGAAATCACTCTTCTTACAGTCACAGGAGGAAAAACTTTCTTGATTTCTCCATCCCAACTCTCAATTCTCTTTGCAATTCTCGGTTTTAAAAGGAGACCTCCATTTGCAATAGCTGAATAAGCCATCGCAAGTTGAAGCGGTGTAACGGCAATTTCCTGCCCTATAGTAATTGCGCCTATTGAAACAAGAGACCAATCCTTTGGTTTTCTTAATATTCCTCTTGCTTCCCCCTGCAGTTGAATCCCGGTTTTTTCTCCGAAACCAAATTTTCTAATATATTTATATAGTTCATTTTCACCTAAAAGCTGAGCTATCTTGATAGAGCCTACATTGCTTGATTTCTCTAAAACTTCAGTAAAGGTAAGCATATTATGAGGATGTGAATCTCTAATTTTTCTCCCCCCTACAACTATAAAACCGGGAGAACAATCGATTTCACTATCAGGCATTACAATGCCTTTTTCAATGGCTGCACAAGCAAATACAATCTTGAATACTGAACCTGGCTCGAAACAATCAGTAACAATACGATTTCTCCAAGTTGAAGGGCTGTAATTATTCCTTTTATTGGGATTGAAACCGGGATAATTTGCCATTGCAAGAATGTCTCCATTTGCAGGGTCAACAACAATTGCCATCCCGCTTTTTGCTTCTGCAAATTTCACTCCCTTCTCCAATTCACTCTGGACGATAAACTGGATATTTTTATCAATAGTCAATACAACATTATCACCGTCTGTCACTGGCTTCTCATAAATAAAAGGACTTCCTCCCTTTGCATCCTTTTCGGTAATAACTTTTATTCCGCTTTTTCCCGCAATATATTCATCAAATTCCCGTTCCACTCCTTCCAAACCTTCATTGTCAACGCCGGTAAATCCGAGCAATTGTGAAGCCAAACATTCTTGTGGATAAAACCTTTTACTCTCTTTAATAAAGCCAATCCCTCGGAGATTTCTTCTTCTTAATCTCACACTCTCTTCTTCAGATATTTTTCTCTTAATCCATACAAATTCTCTCTTTTGGGAAAGTTTTTTAATAACACTTTCTTTATCTAATGAAAGGAGACGGGAAAGGATATCAGCTGTAGATTCAATATCCGCTACTTTGCTTGGCACTGCGAATACTGAATCACAATCTACACTTACAGCAAGACTATAATAATTCCTGTCAAATATTTTTCCACGCCTTGCTTTTATTTCTATTTCTCTTCTATATTGCCGGGACGCTTGTTCAGCAAGAAATTCGTTTTTTATTGTCTGTAAATAAAAATCCCTTATTACAACTGTCAAAAAGACAAGGCAAATCAATGCAAAAACGGTTTTTATCCTTCTTCTAATACCATTTAATCCCACATTCGTTCCGGAAATATCTATGGTATTTTTTTTAATTTTTTTTAACTTCATATTTTCTTATTCAATAATTTTCACTTGATTCAATTCCGGTTTTTTAAGTTTCATTTTTCCCATTGCTTCGTCTTCAATCTTTTCAAGAGAGGAAAAATTCATCAATTTCATCTTTAAGATTTGATTTTCATTAAGAAGTTCTTTTACCTCTTTCTCCTTCTCCTGAATCCTGTATCCCAGCCGCATTTCATATATCTGCTTCCAAGTCAGAAGAAATATTCCCGCCGCAATGAATGCAACAATCAAAAAATAAGAAATAAGTGACAACCCGTTGCTTTCCCTCAAAGGATGCACAGATTTGCCTGCAGATATAACTCTTGCATTCGATAACTTGATGCGCATTAGCTTCCTCCCCTGAAAAATATTTAAAAAGCTTGGCTAAACTTTTTCAGCAATCCTTAAAAGGGCGCTTCTTGCCCTCGGATTAAATTCTATTTCTTCTTTTGATGCCCTTATTGGCTTTTTAGTAACCCTTTTTAATAATCTGTTCTTTCCACAAACACATTTGACAATTTCAGGCGGGCATATACATCCTTTTTCATTTTCTAAAAGGAATTGCTTTACTATACGGTCTTCAAGGGAATGGTAGGAAATGACACAAAGGCGACCACCTTTTTTCAAAACTGACATAGCTTCTCTTAATGCTGTCTTCAGGTTTTCAAGTTCTGAATTGACGGCAATTCGAAGGGCAAGGAAAGTTTTTGTTGCAGGATGGATTTTCTTAGACTGATACTTTGCAGGAATGGAATCTACAACAATCTGTGATAACTCTTGCGTTGTTTCTATTGCTTTTTCAGACCTCTTCGAAACAATATTTCTTGCTATTTTCGAAGCCCATTTTTCCTCTCCATATTTTTTTAATATTTCTCTTAATTCAAACTCACTCAAACTGTTAACCAAATCATAGGCGCTTCTATTGATTGCCTTATCCATTCTCATATCAAGTTTTCCATTTCTCAAAAAACTAAATCCTCTTTTTTCATTTTCAAGCTGACGACTTGATACGCCAAGGTCTAATAAAATACCGCCCACTTCTTTAATTCCTTTCTTATGTAAAATCTGCCGAATATCCTTAAAGTTTCCATAAATGATTCTTGCTCTCCCTGCATAAGGAGCTAACCTTTTTAACGAAAATTTAAGAGCGTCCTTGTCAGCATCAATCCCGATAATTCTGCTCTTTGAAAAATTTTTAAGTATTGCTTCACTATGCCCGCCTCCCCCCAATGTCCCATCTACAATTACATCTTCTTTGACAGGTAAAAAAGCATCTACGACTTCTTGAAGCATTACCGGTATGTGATATTCTTCCATAACCCATTTTTAAACTTCTCTACTCTGCAAATATTTTAGCTGCGCATTTTATAACTTCTGGATTATTCTTAATGCTTTCAGAAACTTCAATCCAATTTGCAGTGCTCCAAATCTCAAAGCCGCTCAAATCTCCTCTTATCGTTACTTCCTTTTCTATCTCTGCATGCTTTCTATGCTCTGGAGGAAGAAGTATTCTGCCAGCTTTGTCTAAGGGACAATATTTTACAGTAGAAAGGACTATTCGTCTTACTTCTCTTTCAACAGGGTCAAAGGGGTTTAATTTAGAAACTTTGACTTCAAATGTTTTCCAAACATCAAATGGATATGCAAGCAAATAATTGTAACCGATGCTTTGAAAAATCATCAATTCTTCTGTATACTGTGTTCTAAGGATTTCTCTATAATTGGAGGGGATTGAAAATCGACCTTTTGCATCAAGGGTATGATTATAAGTACCTGTAAATGATGTAATTTTGTAATTAGTCATATTTATAAAAAAATGAAAAATTTATCCCATTTCATCCCACTTCATAACACAAGAAGGATATAATTCAAATCATTCTTTGTCAAGATAAAATGATTTTCCTCTGCTTCTATTTTTATCTTTATAAATCAATGAGTTATTT
>RFHX01000159.1 GCA_003695725.1 Candidatus Schekmanbacteria bacterium | reverse complement strand
TTTTGAGAGAAGAATTGAAACAGTAATGATGATAAATGGGAAAAGTGTTATGAAAAACCTGTCTCTATAAATTTTGAAAGGAAAAACAAAAAGATTTATTCCTTCAATCGCCTTACCTGTTGAAAATTTTGAGAAGGTGAAGACCAATGAAAATAAGATGATATAAAGAAGAAAAAGGAAGTAGTTAGGCAATTTTTTCTTATTTATATATTCCTTGAAAAGGGAAGTAAGAAGAAAAATGAATGAAAAGAGGAAAATTAGATAATAAATAGATGGCAAGATATTGATTCCCATTAATCTTATTTCTTTCAGCCAAAATGAAGAAGGCAGGTCGAAAATAATGAGTTTGAGAAATTTTTTTATGAGGTAAAAGATGCTGAAATCTGCTGCAATTCCCGGCTTGTGAATTCTCAAATTTTCAAAATTTGTGAGAAAAGCCGTATAAAACCACAAAAAAAATCCGCAAATGAATGAAATACTGAAATAGAGAACATCCTTTTTAAAAAAGAAATTTCTTTTTGATAGAAGAAGAAAAATAATTACACTTAAAATAGTTGTGATGAAGATATAATCAAAATAGAATCCAAAGCCCGCAACCAATCCTGAGAGTATAAGATACCTTTTTTTATCAGAATTGTATTCATTATAGCTTAAAATCAGGTAAAAAAGAAGAGCTGTAAAAAAAACTGATTCATTGTGATTTCCCCACAGAATCAATGAAGTAAGAATCGGATAGGGGGCTGAAAAAGCCAAGAGAATCCCAAAGATAAGAGCTGTTTTATGAGAAAAAAATTTTTCTAGTAGTAGATAGAAAACTACAAAGGTTGCCAATGAAATTAGGATGCTTAAAAGTTTTAGGGAAAAAACGGAATTTCCAAGCAGTGCAAAGAAAGGTATTGCCAAAATGCTTACTATGAATGTCCCGCCTGCAAAAGGCATATATTGATAGCAGAAAGCCAAATTAGGATTTTTAATAAAAAGAGAAGGATTTTGAAGAAAGTCGTGAGCGAGAGTGCCGTTATAAAGCTCTTCATGATTGCTGATGAAATAAAAAGCCGAGAGAAGAAAAATTGTTCTAATTGTTAGGAAAAGAGCGCTAAGAAAAAAAAGTGTAAGAAGGTTTGTTGTTTTATTATAGGATTTATGCTCTTTTAATGAAGCATTCATAATATTGCATTAAGAATCAGATTTGAGATAGAAATGTTTAGCTTCTTTTCTTATAAAGATTCTACCTTCTTTTCCTTTTGTATTTCTTGTCTTTTTAATTCTTCCTTCAATTCTTGAATTAGTTCAGACTCTATTTTTTTTATTTCAACAACTATTTGCGGCAATTTTTTTTGTGAAACAGCCATTGTTTTCTGCATAAGAATGGGCATTTTTTCAATGAATTTACTCCCTACAGGGCTTTTATAAAATTTCGTAATCTCTTTTAATTCATCTTCACTAAATGTATCAGTGTATATGTCAATATAGTCTTCCTTCATTTTATTCCAGCCAATTTCTTTTTTAAATAAATCAATCATCTTTGTTATATATTTTTCCATAAGAGGATTTTCTCCATTTATTCCCATATTTTTCAAAGTTTCCTTCATCATTTTTTTCTGCTGCTCAAATAAAAAATTGAATGTCTTGTCTGTTTTCATAGTAAGGAGTAATTCTTCAGCTTCCTTTCGATGGGAATTTTTATCAGCAAATGCTATAGTGGAAAGTAAAATGAAGGCAAAAATGAATATAACAATGCTTTTGATTTTCATAGTATCTCCTTTAAGTGTAGGTTCTGGAAAAAAGAAGGCGGCACTTTCAATTAAAATGTTATTATATGTTTGATGCCGACTAAATTTTCCTTCATTTGAATTCCTTTTACGACATCATCAATATTTAATCTATGTGTGATAATCTTTTGAAGATTGAGTTTTCCTTTTTCAAGGAGTTCAACAGCTTTTTTCATCTCTTTTACAGAATGTCCGGAAGACCCTTTTATCTTGATTTCTTTATAATGTATGAAGTTTAAGTTTATTTCTATTGACTCATCGTTTTTGTATCCGGCAAATATGATGGCTTCTCCGCCCTTCTTTAATAGTGGCAGGCATTCATCCAGAGAACTTTTATTATTGTTGGCAATTACGACGCATTCTATTCCTTCTTCATCAATCTTTTCTTTAATGAAGGATGAAAGCGATTCATCATTTACATTGACGGTTTCATCGGCACCCAATTCTTTGCCGATTTTGAGCTTTTCATCATCAGTACCTGCTAGAATAACTTTTTCAAAACCTCTTATTTTTCCGAGCTGTGTGTGTATAAGTCCAACAGGACCGTCGCCTGCAACGAGGAGAGATTCTCTTAATTTATCATCGATCTTTGAGTTTCCATTGATACAAGCCGCCGCTGGTTCGCATACAGCGGCTTCTTCATAGCTTACGGAATCAGGAATTTTTATTACACAACCGGCAGATATTGCTTCTTTTGGAATAGCAACAAATTCAGCAAATCCGCCGTTGTATTCATAACCGAGTGTTTGTCTGCCTGTACAGATATTCATTTCGCCGCGCCTGCACGCATAACAATTACCACAGGGGATTATGGCTTCCACAAGAACACGGTCTCCAATGCTGAATCCTTGCAGATCATTGGCAACTTCAACAATTTCACCTGCAAACTCATGTCCGATGATTTTTGGAGGGGTGACCATTTTTTTACCGCGATAGATGCGCACATCAGTACCGCATATACCTGCGGCTTTTACTTTAATGATGATTCCTTTTTCAGGAAGAGAAGGGGGGGTAATTTCTTCTAATGAAATAATGTTGACACCTTTGAAGATAGCCGCTTTCATTTGAGATTCTTCCTTATTTCATTCAAAATTCTAAAGTCACTCCTCAGGTCGTCATAGATTTTCTTATAGAGGATATAAAAGGAGTTATATGCCATGTTTCTATTTTTGTCAGGCCTGTAATTTGTCCCTTTTTTAATATTCTTTTTAACAAATGATGTTCTATCTTTTATGGCCCCTGTGCCTTCTGCTGTCAATGCGGCAGTACCTGTGCATTCAGGATCATTTGTAGTTAGTGTCTGAATTTCACATCCTGTTACATCAGCAAATATTTGCATCCATTCCGGGTAGGATCCAAAGCCTGTTTCAGGCACAATTAACGACTTTGTTTTAAGACCTGCTTCATCAGACATAATTTCTATGTTCATTTTAACAGCAAATGCGCATCCTTCGATAATGGATTGATAGATGTTTTTGCTTTTACAGTTAGGTGATAATCCAAATATAACGCCGTGAGCATATGGGTCCCAGATAGGTGACCTTTCACCTGTTATGTAAGGAAGATAGATAAGCCCATCTGAACATGGAGGAATTGCTTCTTCTGTTTCTTTTTTTGCTGATTTCTTTTTTATATTTTTTTCACGCTGTAAGAGTTCCTTTTTGTTGAATGTTTCAGCATACCATTTATATGATGTTCCCATTCCATCCATACATGCGATTGAAAGAAACCTTTTTTTCCCGTATTCAAAATTGATAAATGGGTCTTTAAGAAGTCCTCTACCTGAGATTATTTTACAGAGGCGAGCGACAGTGCCCGGTATCAAAACAGTATCATTCGGTTTTTCAGCGCCAAGTCCGATTACAGCGGAAAAAGTATCCATACTGCCGGCTATGACAGGCACTCCTTCAGGTATTCCGGTTTCTTTTGATGCTTTTGCATTTACTGTACCTATAACATCAGTTGAATTATAAACAGGCGGCAGTTTATCTTCGTCTAACTCGAAATAGTTCAAAAGTTCTTTAGACCAGTTTTTTCCTTTAGTGTCATACATAAGGGTTGTGCCTGTGCGCGATATATCTATAGAAGGGTTGCCTGTAAGTTTGAAATTTATGTATCCTGTGGGGTAAAGAAACTTTGCTGTCTTTTTGTATATACTTCTTGCATTTTCTTTAAACCATAAGATTGTTGGAAGGGCAGATGAGCCAACAGTGAGTCTATTTAAAGTGATTTCAAATAGCTCTTCAGGATTAAGCCGTTTTGAATATGAATTGACCAAATCTGTAGTTCTTTTATCAAACTGCATTACAGCAGGGACAAGGGGTTTCCCGTTGTTGTCGATAAAGACAAGGGCATTTGTACAAGATATTCCTATGCCAGCAAGATTTTTAAGGGCAGATTTTTTGTTTTTGAAAATTTCTTTGATATTTTTTACTATTGGCTTCCACCACTGCGCATCTGCGTCTGCTTCCACCTTGCCGTCAGGTGAAAAAGTAATATTTGACGAAGAGGAAGCGTAAGCCACCAATTCTCCAGAAGATTTGAAAAGGGCTGTTTTACACCTTGTAGTCCCAATATCTATGGCAATAATAAATCTTGTTTTTTTTGTCACAGATTTCCCTCCCCCCTGATTTTTTTTTCAATTATAGCAATTTTTTCAGTGCCGCTATAAGTTTTTCTACATTTTCTTTTCTGCAGGTTTCCCCCATTAATCCTATTCTCCAGACCTTTCCAGCCAATTCTCCAAGCCCTGCGCCTATTTCAATGCTATATTCTTTAAGCAGTTTCATCCGCACCTCTTTTTCATCGATGCCTTCAGGCACAAGGACTGCATTTAGGTTGGGAAGGCGGTATTCAGGTTTAACGAGATAATCTATCCCAAGTTTTGAAAGCTCATTTTTTAGAAATTCATGATTTTGCCTATGCCTTTTAAAACGATTTTCCAGTCCCTCTTCAAGAATAATTTTCAGCCCTTCATTTAACCCGCATATCATACTTACAGGCGCAGTGTGGTGATAGACTCTTTCGCTTCCCCAATATTTTTCAATCATCGTGAAGTCGAAATACCATGAAGGCACTTTTGTCTTCCTATTCCGCAGTACTTCAAGAGCTCTTTCATTTACCGTTACTGGAGAAAGCCCCGGCGGGACACTTAAGTTTTTCTGCGTCCCGCTGTATGATGCATCGATTAGCCATTCATCTATTCTGACGTCGACTCCGCCAAGGGAGGTGACAGTATCGACAATAAAGAGAGCATCATTTTCGCGAGCAATCCTGCCTGCTTCTTCAAGAGGTTGAAGCACTCCTGTTGAAGTTTCTGCATGAACAAGGACAAGTGCTTTTACTTTGTCTCCTGCACTATCGAAGGCATCACTAATTTCGTCCGGCAATATGGGTTCGCCCCATTTCTTTTTTATTCCTATCACTTCTGCTCCAATTCGTCCCAGCAAATCTGCCACTCTTGTACCGAAAACGCCATTCAACCCAACTATGACTTTATCTTCCGGCTCGATTAAATTGACAATAATCGATTCCATTCCGGCGCTTCCGGTTCCTGAAACTGGGAATGTAAGGCGATTCTTTGTTTTGAAGATTTGGCGAAGCAGTTCCATCGTGGAGTCCATAATTTTCAAGAAATCCGGGTCTAAATGGCCTACAAGAGGTTTTGACATTGCTTCAAGCACCCGTGGATTTACATTTGAAGGTCCCGGTCCCATCAATAATTTTCCCATTTTCTTGATATCTCCTTAGAAAAAATTAGATTGAATTTATAAGATTCCCTTTTCTATCGAATTGCAGTTCATAAAAATTTCCCAATCTTTTAATATCTTTTCTTTCTTTTATACTGAGATATGCTTCTTTTGAAAGGGCTATTTTGTCTATATGAAGTGTATCCTTGATTATTGCAATCTTCGCTTTTATTGGATTTTCTACCCATGCTGATTTGATTCCAACGCTGATTGCTTCTTTATCGGAGTCTGCAATATAAGGTATCTTTGCCCTTTCTATAAAAGTGGCAGTGAGAGTATTGAAATAGAAACTGTCAAAATCAATCTTTCTGAAGAATCTCGAAGTGATTATGTCGGCAAGCCCAAGGCCCGCGCAATTTCCTTTGGATTCGCGCGTCAAATCGAGGGCTGCAATTCTTGTGACTTTAGGGTTTTCAAAATCATTTTCAAATCGAATCGTTTTTCTTCCTATAATATGTGTATCCATTCCTGTGCCGCTTATTTCTTTACCCATCTCTTTTACTACAAGAAGGTCAAGATTGTTGACAGGAAATGGCGGAAACTGTTTTTTTGAAAATTCTAAAAGTTTTTTTTCTTCGGTAATGATTTTATTTCCTTCAAGAGCTTTTATTTCTGAAATTTCACATTTTGGATTTTCAATGATTCCAATACCCGCAAATAATTTGCCTGATGAGATTATCTTCTTTGCCGCTGGCGCCAACTCTTTCTTCAGCCCTTTTATTCCAAGACGGTGTATTCCCTCAGCGCCCGGAGGTCCTCCCAAACCTACTACGAGCATCTTACAGATGCCGCTTTCGTGGGTGCTTTCAAAATCAGTGTGCGCTTTTATGCGGTTTACGACGATAATTGCATCGGCTTTTAGTGCTTCTTTGTCGATGAAGACCTCGGTCCCTGATGAAGTTTTACCAAGAGGAGTATAATTTTTCCCTCCTCTTATTTTCATCCCGCATCTTTTTTCAGTGATCCCATTTTCCTTCAATATTTCAAGACGGCCTCTATATGTACCTCCACCGTGGCTTCCCATTGCGGGGACAATGAAGGGGCTGAATCCCTTTTCTTTGAGTATATTGCCTATCTCTTTTAGAATTTCGGGATAATGGCTTATACCTCTGCTTCCTGCAGTGATTGCAATCTGGGCGCAAGGCTTGAGTTTTTTCAACAATGAAAGAGATGATACTTCAGATTCTAACTTTTTAGAATAATCTTTCAGGCATTCTGTTTTGAAAGTGAATTCAATATTTAAAAAAGGCGGCAGTTTTTCTATGTCCTTATGCCACCTCTTTTTTCCTGATATTAATTTTATCTTCATAGATAAGTGTATTTTATACAAGAGTAAGGGCGGTGAAGTCAAAAATAAATAATAGTACCTGAAGAATTATACATATAGTTATTGCAAGATTAAATTTTATATTGGAAAAGATGAGAATATAGAAAAATAATAGTCCAAAAAAGTAGTGCTTGTAACCGATAAAGTATACCGATATTCCTGAGTTTTTGGTTAGCTGATTGATGCTAGCTGTTGTCTATCCCTTGACAGAATTTCTTTTGACAAAATATATCAAATTTGATAGTAAGTGCTTACTTGCATTTATAATCAAAGGTCTATGGCGAAGAAGACAAAAAACAGAAAAGGACTTTCTCGCATTGAACGGGAAAAATATATCTTGAAAAGTGCATTTGATGTTTTTTCCACATATGGCTATAGGGGAAGCACGACTAAGATGCTCGCCGATGCCGCTGGAATAAACGAAGTTACGCTTTTTAGAAATTTCAAAAGCAAAAAGAATCTTTTCAAAAAAGTAATCGAGCACTATACATTCCTTGCACGCTTTGAAGAACTTGAGCC
>RFHX01000158.1 GCA_003695725.1 Candidatus Schekmanbacteria bacterium | reverse complement strand
GAAAAGCTTTAAATTTTTTAAATTTTCATTTGTATAGTTTTAGAAAAAAATGATATTGATATATCTTAAATTCTCTGTATCAATTGACTAATATACTTTTCATTCTTTAAAATCTTGTAATGATTCAAAGAAAAGAAAGAACCACCATTTTAAGAGAAAGAAATTAATGAATGTTGCAAACCGAATTACACTGTTTCGAATATTTCTTGTGCCATTGATTGTTTTTTTTCTTCTTTATTCCACTAAATATTATATGCATCTGATTGCCGCTTTTATTTTTCTCGTTGCTTCACTGACTGACCTTATTGATGGTTATATTGCAAGGTATCGCAATGAAGTAACGAATTTAGGGAAATTACTTGACCCTATTGCTGATAAACTTTTGACATCATCTGCTCTGATTTCACTTGTTGATTTGCAGAAAATTCCTGCATGGATAGTGGTTTTTCTAATAGGCAGGGATTTCTGTATAAGCGGATTGAGAAACATCGCTGCATCGCAGGGTATTGTCATTCAGGCAAGTGCTATTGCCAAATATAAGACAGTATTTGAAATATGCGGTATTCTATTGCTTATTCTTTCAGGCACAAGCTCTGAGGAGCTTTTTTATTATTTAAAGGTATCGGGATGGGCTGTGATTTTTTTAGCCGCAAGTTGTGCTGTTATTTCAGGTGTCCAGTACTTTTCAAGTTTTTGGGATTCCATTGATTTAACATCGGGGAACTAAAAATGAATATATTCAAGAAAATAAGAGATATGAAAGCTCAGTCCTATGACTGGAAAAAATCAGGAAAAATAATTGGTATTGTGCCAACAATGGGGTGTCTTCATGAAGGTCATCTTTCATTAATAAGAGAGTCGGTGAAAGATTGTGACAAGACTGTTGTAACTATTTTTGTAAACCCCATTCAGTTTGCACCCGGAGAAGATTTCAATTCCTATCCAAGGGTTTTTGAAAGGGATTGTGAGCTTTGTGAAAAAGAGAGGGTTGATGCTGTTTTTTATCCTGCAGATAGTGAAATGTATCCAGAAGGTTTTCAGACAAAAGTAAGTGTCAAGGAGCTTCAAAAACATTTGTGCGGTCTTTCAAGGCCTGGACATTTTGATGGTGTAACAACTGTTGTTCTGAAATTATTTAATATTGTTATGCCCCATAAGGCGTATTTTGGACAGAAAGATTATCAGCAGCTCCAAATTATAAAGAGGATGGTTGGGGACTTGAATCTTGATGTTGAAATTATTGAAATGCCTATAGTGAGAGAAAAAGATGGATTAGCGATGAGTTCAAGAAATAGATATCTTTCTGATGAGGAACGAAAAAAAGCTCTGATTGTCCCACGAATAATAGATGAAGCAGAGAAACTTTTGAGGAAAGGAGACAAAAAAATAAAAGAAATTAAAAAATACCTCTATTCAATGGCTGAGGATGTGGAAGGTGCAAAGGTGGATTATATATCGTTTTCAGACCCTGAAACTTTGGATGATATTGCGGAAATCCAAAATCACGTCTTGGTTGCTGTTGCTATCAAAATAGGTAGCGCGAGACTAATTGACAATAGGGTAATCCATTTAACAAAAGAATAATTTGGAAGAAGACAGATTGACAATTCTTGTAGCCATTCCTGCATATAATGCTGAAAAATATATAGAGAAATGTATTAGCGCAGTGATATCCCTGAATCCTCCGGCAGATAGGATTCTCATAATCGATGATGGTTCATCTGATAAAACAGTTGAAATTGCAAGAAGGTATAAAGATGTAGAAGTCATTGAGCATAGATGCAACTTAGGAGTTGCAGCAGCACGTAATACAGCCTTGAATTTGTGTAAGGAGGATATTCTTCTTTTTTTTGATAGTGATACAATACCTGATAAGGATTTTGTCAAAAGAATAATGGATTGTTATGATAATGATTATGTTGGAGGAGTAGGAGGAATTGCACTTGAAGTCAGTAATAAAACCCTTGTGGAGAAGTGGAGAGCGCTTTCGATGAAACAATCAGAAAGAGCAACATCTGATGTTCCATTTCTTTGGGGGTTGTGTTCATCATACAAAGTTTCATTGCTTAGAGAAGTTGGCGGTTTTGATCCCGTATTCAAGACAAACGGTGAAGATGTGGATATTGGAATTCGTTTAAGAAAAAAAGGTTATTGTCTCATCTGCAATCCTTTGGCAAAGGTTAAACATCTAAAAGAGGAGAACATTAAAGGAGTGTTTAAAACGCTCTATAATTGGTATTATTGGGGAGCTTATGCATTTAAAAAAAATAAAGAACGGTTTTTTCTAAATTATATCAAAATTATTTTTAAGAATCCTATTACAAGAATTTTTTCTATGAAAGAGGGAGGATTGCATCCGTTTTTTTTGATAATGGATTTTCTTGCTATTTGTGTTGAAACGGTTGCCCTCATTTCGGTTTTATTGAAGAGATTGAGATAAGAAATGAAACGAATTTCAATTATAATACCTACAAAAAACCGTCCCGGGTTTCTTATGAAATCATTGCATAATATTGAAAAGTTTCAGAATAGTGAAGAGTTGGAGATGATTGTGGTAGATGATGGTTCGACAAGACAAATGGCTCACAAGAATATGGAAGTATGTAAAAATATAAATGAAGGCATCAAATATTTATTTATAGAAGGAAGAGGTCCTGCAAGTGCCCGGAATATGGCGATTAGGATTTCTGAAGCTCCCATTTTATTCTTTACGGGGGATGATATAATTATTCCTCAAAGTACATTGGAAGAACATTTAAGGTTTCATAAAGATAAGTATAAGGAAAACTTTTTTGCAATGACTGGCCCAATTGAATGGGATAATTCTATTAAAGCGAAGGGTATTCTTGATTTTTTGGACAGTGGAAATTTCCAGTTTAAAAAAGATGTTGATGCAAAAAATGATGTTTTCGAAACAGACTTCAATCTTTTTTATTCTTCTAATCTTTCTGTCAAGAGATCTTTTCTAATATCTGAAAATCTTTTCTTTGATGAGCGTTTCCCTTTTGCAGCATGGGAGGATATTGAATTGGGATACAGGTGTCAAAAGAAGGGGATGAAAATTCTATATAATAACAATGCGCCCGTTTATCATTTTCATGAACAGACAATATCAAATCTCGTTGAAAGAATGGTAAAAAGCGGCAAATCATTGAGAATTTTTTTAGAAAAATGGCCAGAGCTTTCTGAAAGTTTTGGTTATAGCTTTAAAGGAAATAGATTTCGGAGAAAGAAAAATTTTTTGAAAGCTCTTATGAGAAATAGATATATCGCTTCATTGGCAAGGCGCAGATTTTTAAATTCAAGCGGCCAAGAAGAATTGAACCATATTTCTGCTTTTTGTCTCAAAAATATGCTCTTTTATCATTTTCACAAAGGATTTATGGAAGGCTGTCAGAGAGGTGAAGGGAATGCCTGAAATTGCAGTTTCAGTGATTATACCGAGTTGGAACGGCAAGGATTTGCTTGATGATTGTTTGAAATCTATCATCCAAAATATTAAAGAGATACCGGCAGAGATAATTGTCGTCGATAATGGCTCAACTGACGGAACAAGAGAGTTTCTCTCAGAAAAATTTCCATCTGTCAATGTATTGGCTTTGAAGGAAAACTTAGGATTTACATCTGCAGTTAATAGAGGAATTGAAATATCTTCAGGCAAGTATTTGTTGATCTTGAATAATGACATAATTGTTCTCAATAACTCCATAAAGAATCTCTTGGATTTTATGACGAATAATGAAAGTGTTGGAATAGCTACAAGCCAACTTATTTATCCTGATGGTAATATTCAACAGGTAATTCATAGGTTTAGGTCGCTCTCTTTTACTTTGGCAGAAACTTTTTTTATAGATCGCTTATCTTTTTTCAAGAAATTTTACTCTGAGAGAGATTTGAAGAGTAAATGCATTTTTGATGACCGATGGGTAATGGGTGCCGCAATGATGATAAAGAGAGAAGTAATCGAGGATATAGGAAGATTTGATGAGAAGTCATTTACAGGAGATGAGGATATATGTTTTGATGCCATAACCAAGGGATGGCAAATTGGTGTATGTAAAGATTCATTGATGATTCATTTACACAGGAAAAGCTCATTTACTGATGATAGAGGACTTGATTATAAATGGATAGCAAGAATGTATTTTGAATTTCAGCGAAGTGCTTGTTTATCATATATCAAGAGAAATCCTTTATGGAAGGGTAAAGTCCTTTTTTTAACGAAAAAAATCGCATCTTTTTTGCGGTTATTTCTTTCAATAATCCTCTTTTTTTTAACAAACGATAAGGATGATCTTTACAAAGCTCGAATCTGGGGACATTATCAATTCCTTTGTTATCCTTTTGAAGAATTATTGCCCTTTTGCGATTCAGTCTTACCAGCGAAAATTACAATAATAAGCCCTTCTCTTGATGTTAAAGGCGGGATTTCAAAACAGGTAAGACATTTTTTAGAAAGCGATGTTTCTAAAAAATATAGAGTTTCGCATATATCGACTCACCAAAGCGGAAACAAATTTTTGAAACTTATAAGAGCTATTTGTGGCTATTTCGAATTTTCAATTCAAGCGTTTTTTTCTCCACCAAAACTTGCCTTTGTTTATATGAGCGGTGATATAAGTTTTTTGAGAAAGTCGATTATAATTTTATTGGCTAAGCTAAGAAAAATTAAGGTCCTTTTGTATTGTCATTCCTATGATTTCGACCATTTTTATTCTCGTTCACCACATTTTTTTAAAAGCTATATCAAATATATTCTAAATAGCGTTGAAAAGGTTGTAGCGCTTTCTTCTTATTGGAAAGAAGCTCTTTTCTATATTTGCGGAAGAAACGATATTGTAATAGTGCCGCCATTCTCTCCATATATTACGCAACTTCTTTCGGCTAATACCAAAGATGAAGAATCGCAAGAAAGAAATATTCTTTTTATGGGGACAATTGAAGAAAGAAAGGGGATATTCGATGTTCTTTCTGCTTTTTCTTCTATTGTTGGCAATTTGCCATATCCGTGTCGTTTGATAGTTGCTGGTGATGGAAAGGAAGATAAAGTGAAGCACATTATTGAAAAGAATAATCTAAAAAATAATGTAAAGTTGATTGGATGGATAGATGAGGAAGAAAAAATAAAATTGTTTGAAGAAGCTTATCTTTTTGTCCTTCCCTCATATGCTGAAGGATTCCCTTTGGTTTTGATTGAAGCTATGGCAAGTGGAGTGCCGGTAGTTGCAGGAGATATACCACCTGTAAGAGAGCTGATTTCTGATGGAGAGAACGGTTTTCTTGTTGAGCCGGGTAATAAAGAGTCTTTGGCAGATGTTTTAGAAAAAGTGTTAATGAATGAAGAGTTATGCAAAAAGATTGGAGAAGAAGGACGCAGACTTGTAAAATCCAAATTTCTCTTTAATGACAATGTTTATTCCTTGGATAAGGAAATTAGAAGTTTATTGATGTAATTGTTAAAAATTAAAGGATGATAGAGAAAACAGAAATTTGTGGATTAAGATTTTCTAATGCAGGAATTGAAAGAATGCTGGATGAAACTGTGAAACTGTTTTTCGATGATAGGAAGCATATGATTTTTCCTGCTAATGTAGAATCGATAATGTTGGCTGAAAAGGACCCTTTTTTAAAAGAAATATATAATAAGTCTACTCTATTGTTGGCTGATGGAATGCCTATTATATGGGCTTCTAAAATATTAAAAAGACCTATTGTTGAAAAGATATCAGGGCCTGATTTTTTGCCTATGATGCTTCGCAAATTTTCTCCTCTAAATAAGAGTGTTTTCTTTTTAGGTGGTGAAAAGGGTGTTGCTGAAAGAGCGTGCCAAAATCTTTGTAAGAAAATAAAAAATTTAAAGATAGCAGGAACTATGCACGGTTTTTTCAGGAAAGAAGGAGTTGAAAACGAAACGGTTGTCAAAAGAATAAACTCCACAGGTGCATCTTTGTTGGTGGTAGCATTTGGGACTCCTTTACAAGAAAAATGGATATTCAATAATATTGAGAAGTTGGATATTAAGGTTGCGATTGGAGTGGGTGCGGCAATAGATTTTATTTCGGGAGAAAAGAAACGTGCTCCTCGATGGATGTCAAATTCAGGATTAGAATGGTTTCATAGATTGATAAATGAGCCATCGAGATTATGGAGGAGGTATCTTTTGAGGGATTCTTTATTCCCTTTATTGTTAATTAGAAATAAATTAAAAAACAAATAATATTACTTCAACTGTCCTTAATTATATATATTCTGCTTTGTAAATAGAAATAATGATTTATTAATCTAAAAAAATGCTTAGAAT
>RFHX01000157.1 GCA_003695725.1 Candidatus Schekmanbacteria bacterium | reverse complement strand
GCAAAATTGACATCGTGATAATTAATCTCGTTCAGGACTATTACTTCCGGAAGTCTCTTCTCGATTGTAATGCTTTTTGCTACAGGTTTGCCATCATAAAGGATATCTGAAACCTTCAAAGTTACATTGTATGTGCCTTCTTTCTCATATGTATGCTTTACAACTTTCCCCTTTGCTGTTGTGCCATCGCCAAGATCCCATTCATATGTAAGAGGGTCGTTGTCGGCATCTGTAGAACCGCTCCCATCTATGGTAACCTCATCACCTGCATAAGCTTTTGCCGGCAATGAAATAGCTCCAACAGGCGCGTGGTAGCGTTTAGGAGGTTTACATTCATTGTATGCCTTTTCAGCATCTGCCATCAATTTTTCTGCTTTTGCAAGCATCTCTGCAGACTTTGCTTTGTGATTTCCTTCTTCTACGATTTCGTGCGTAGCATTCTCTAAAAGCGCTTCTGCTTGTGCAAAGAGGCTCTCCCCTTCAGGGCAGTAATCTTTTCTCAACTTTGCCAATTCAGAAAGCTTTGCTTTGTCCGCATCAAGCTGTCCTGTAAGCTGAGCGGCACAACCGGCAAAAATAAATGCTACAGACACTACTAAAGCAATAATCCATAGCCTTGATAATAATCTGTCTATCATAATTTAATCCTCCAAATACAAAATATCATAACAAGTAATTACTTCGATTTTTCAAGTGCCTTATTTGCCTGCTCAACTGCCTTTGCCGCAAACTTGCGAGCTGCATCATAATCGTTTTCTTCCTTTTCATGCTTTGCCGCTTCAAGATATGCTTTTGCACTGTTGTATTCATATGCAGCTTTTACATCAGCCCCGGCTTCCCAAGCCTTGCTAAGCACATCTTCTGCTGTTTTAATTTCAGGCACATCGGCATTCAACTGCACACATGCTGAAAAAAACACTACTGTAACAGATAAAACAAGCATTAGAACAAAAAACTTTCTCATAATTTAACACCTCCTTCTACAATAAAAGTTACAGTTTCAAGTCCATCAATTATTAATTTTATAATGTTATGCATAAAAAGTGTCAACTTTAAAAAAAATAATTCACAATTTTATCAATCGATGCAGTAAGTGTTTAGAACTTCAATCAGAGAAAATATTATTGTTTGATTTCTTCAAAATGGCGTGCTAATGATTTAAATGTATGAAGAAAAATTCCATAAAAATATTCTTATCCATTCTTGTCTTGTATATATTTTTTCCCTCCTTTGCCATAGGAGGAAAATCTTATTTCTCTTTGAAAGACAAAAAAATCATCTTCGAGGCAGGCACAATAACAGATACAGCTATAATCAATGCCAAAAAAATCAAAAAAATGAAAGCAAAAGGCGTAAAGCCGCAGTCCGGAAAGGTATTTGATTCAACTGACCTGCCTTCCATAGAAATGTCGCTGACTCCTCTTACGAAAAAGAAAAAGCGACTTAAAATTATCTTCTCCTTTCTCCTTGAAAAGGATAAAAACCGACTTAAAGGAAAAATATATAATGTAAAGCTTCGCATAAAGAAAAATGGCAAGCCAAAAATAATCGTCCCACTTGATGAAGGAATTGAAAGAAGTGTTTTTTATAGAATCAAATCCCCTTCACTTCGGGAAAAAGGCATTAAAGAATCCCATAGTTGGATTGCCAACGATTCATCAGGACCTCTTCTTACTGACGGTGCAGGTACCCTCATATTCAACACAGAATTATTTAAGGACAACATTATAAACCATATAAATAAATCTTTTAATACAAACATTTCTGAACCTCATCTATCCGGCATTTTTAATATTACCATTTCAATCTTAGGCACAAATTTTGCTATTGAAACCAATTCAGGCAGTTTTAAAAAAGTCAAAATTTTCAAGGGGAAAATAGAAATTCAGTAAAATGATTAACAAAAGAGAAATTTTCCCTCTATCAAAATTCTTTAAGCAAAAAATCTGCATATTTTACCTATTTGTCTCACTATTATTTCTAATGCCCCTTTCCGCAAAGTGCGCTGATAACAGCTTCATTGACAGAGATATCAAAGCCGGAATCGATGCAATCTATAATCTGGATTTTGATATCGCCCACAAGCATATGGAAAAAGCAAGAAGAAAGAATCCTGATGACCCGGCACCATATTTCTATACTGCTATGATTTACTGGGGACAGCTTTTCTTCAATTATAATTTAAGTAAAGTTGATGAGCTTGACCAATGGCTTGATAAAACAATCGAAAAAGCTGAAAAGGAATTGAAGAGCGCGAAAGATAAATCAAAGGCATATTTCTATTTAGGCGGCGCATATGGATTCAAAGCAAGAGTTTCTCTTATAAAGCATAAGTGGATAAGCGCCTATCTAAATGCACGAAAGGGAACGAAAATGCTTCGAGAAGCAGTAAAAATCAATCCTAATAATTACGAGGCATATTTAGGGCTGGGGATGTATAACTACTTTGTCTCACGACTGCCGGGAGTCATCAAGGTGCTTGCATTTCTACTTGCTGTTAGCGGCGACAGGGAAAAAGGAATAGAACAGCTTGAACTTTGTGCAGAAAAGGGCGTCTATGGAGCGGCTGAAGCGCGACTGGTGCTTTCAAGCATATATATCTATTTCGAATATTCTCCTGAGAAAGCCCTGAAACACATAAAATACCTTGAAAACAAATATCCCTACAATCCAAGATTCATTTATATGGAAGGTATCGCCTATTCAAAATTGAAAAAAGAAAAAGAAGGATTATTAGCGGCAATGAAGATTGAAAACAATATCAAGAAAGGAATAAAAAATTTTACAAATATATGGAAAGGACGCACTGAATATCTGCGGGGTGAAATCTACTTTAAAACGGAAAAATATAATCTTGCTCTTCTTCACTACAACCTTGCAATTGCATCAAAGGAAAAACTGGAAAAAGAAGATTGGGTTGACCAATGGTCATATATGCGAATCGGTATGATTTATGATGTGATGGGAAAAAGAGAATTGGCAAAGGTTTATTATCGAAAAGTGCTTTCTATCAATGAAACTAACGAAGAAAATGTCTATATCAAGGATTATGCACAAAAATATCTATCCAAGCCATACAACCCTTCCGACAAAGACAAACTTGAATAAAATATTACGAAAAATCAATATGTTCCACTGCAAATGGGGACTTTTTTATCTTGACATTGGAAGGCGAAAAAAAATATTATTACGAGATTAAAGTTTATTTTATAATGTAAGAATGGAAATACTCAGAGAGCTCGAAAAGAATTTTTGGATTGTTTATCTGCTTCTAATAGCTATATTGGCTTATCAATTTGCAGATATTGCAGTGACGGTTGTAAAGTTGGAAACTGCATCTTCCTTCGGAATCCAAAATAAGGGAAAATCTAAAAATAAGGGAAATAATACAGAATCCTCCAACACTTCCTCAACGAAATACAGCAATATCATCAACAATGATATATTTAATACAAGCAAAAAAACTCCGGATGTAATAAAAACCGAAGAAACTTTAAAAGTAGATATCAACAATCTTGATTCAATTCCTCTCTCCAATTCGGGATTAGTCCTTCTTGGTACATCAACGAGCGAAAAAGGTGAAAAGATAGCACTTATAAAAAATAAATCGGAGGTAGCCGTCTATCATCTCAAAGAGCAAACACCGGCTGGAAAGATTGACAAAATTCTCAGACGTGCTGTCATCTTCAACAACAACGGCAAAGCGGAAAAAATTGTCCTCGATACGGCACCCCCTAAAATAAAAGAAGCAAAAGAGGCAAAGTCAACACAAGAAATTAAAGGGATAAACCTCTTCTCCGCCAAAGAAATAGATAAAACAATTAGAAGGTCAGATATTCAGTTGGAAAATATATCCGAATTGATGACACAAGTAAAAATGACTCCTTTCTATGTTGATGGAAGAAATTCCGGATTCCTAATATCACAAATAAAACCTGAAAGTGTATTTGCAAAACTTGGGATTATGAATGGCGATGTGATAGAAGAAGTCAACGGAAGAAAAATTGAAATTCCTGAAAAGGCATATGACCTTTACAAAGATTTGATGAATGAAGAGAAAATTTCTGTTATGATAAGGCGCAGAAACGAGCATATGGTCATAAATTATCGGTTAACTGATTAAACTCTAAAAAGAAGGGTATCAATGTTGAAGAAAATAAAAGAAAAAAGCGGAGTTATATATTATTTTATTTTTGTTTTATCTTTTTTATTTCTTTTCTCCATTACGGCTGAAGCCCAAAATGACAGCCCCGGGAAAAAACCGATACAGAAATTAAAAATTAAAAATATCAAAAATGCAGACAAACCCATAACAGCTACCAGAGTAAAGTCAGCTAAGAAAAAAACAGTTCGTTCCAAAAACACAAAAGCTCATAATTCTCCCCAAAAATCTAAATCTTCAAAGAACTCGAAAAGATACTCCTCGTATCCCTCTTCATCAAACATTACAAAAGAAGAAGATTATATAACTCTCGATTTCAAGGGAGAAATCAAAGACCTGATAAAAATGTTCTCCGAACTTATGGGGAAAAATGTAATCTACGATGAAACTTTCAGAGACAAGATTACAATCATAGCACCCAAAAAACTGTCAAAGGAGGAGGCATGGAATATCTTCCTCTCCGTCCTTGATTATCGTGGCTATAATATCGTTGAAAGCAAGGAGGCAATCAGGATAGTAAAAGCCCAATCAGCAAGGCAAAAGGCTATTGAAACGCTCTTCAAAGATGAAGAAGGAAAACTTTCAGATACTTCAAAATTGGTAACATATGTAACACATCTCAAATATGCTGAAGCAAATCAGATAAGAAGCGCTCTTGGGCAATTGATAAGCCCTCGTACAGGCAATATATCTGTATATGCACCAACAAATACCCTAATTATTACTGATACGGAAGAAAATATAAAAAGACTGCTTAAAATCATTGATGCAATAGATGTAGCAGGCCTTGAGGAAAGGCCTATCATATCAGTCATCCCCCTTGAAAACGCCTCAGCAAAAACTTTAGCCGCCGAATTAAGGGAAATTTTACAGGGAAGTTTATCATTCTCAGCAGGAGGGACAAAAACGCCAAAACCACCTCAAAGCGCCGGAGGAAGCTTAAAGGGAGTAAAAATTATACCTGATGAGCGTCTTAATGCGCTTGTCATTGTTGCTACTTTAGAAATAACGACACAGATCGAAGACCTTATAAAGAAACTCGATGCCCCTATTGAAAAAGGATCCAGCAAAGTAAATGTCTATTATCTGAATAATGCTGTAGCGGAAGATGTAAAGAATGCGTTGATGGGAATTATAAAAAACAGGCCTTCAATAGGAAAGCCGCCTGTGGGAAGGCCCGGCGGCGTTCAGCCGACTGCTCCTCTATTTGGAAATGATGTAATAATTTCAGCTGATAAATCGACTAATTCTCTCATAATTTCTGCTTCACCTGAAGATTATCAGTTACTTAAGAAAATTATTGCAAAGCTTGATATAATGAAGCCGCAAGTGTTCATAGAAGCGCTATTGATAGAAGTGAGCCAATCAAAACTAGTGCAGTTGGGAGTTGACCTCAATTTTCTGCAAAAACTTGAAACAATAGAAAACAACAATATAAGGGCGATCGGTTTAAGTAATATCAGTGGTTCCCTTGCGCAATTAATTGCCTCGTCAGCAACAGGCGGTGCTGGTATTCCCGGTCTTTCCCCGGGAGGTACTGTGGCAATAACAAAGGGTACCATCAAACTTGCCGATGGGACAGAAGTTTTGAATATAGGAGCACTGGCTACTGCCTTTGCATCTCAATCAGGAATCAATGTAATAGCTCAGCCACAGATTATTACAATGGACAATGAAGAGGCAAAAATTCTCGTCGGGGAAAATAGAAGATTCATCAAAAGTTCAACTATTGTGGCTGACACTGCAAATACAGTGAATACATTTGAGTTCAGGGATGTTGCTCTACAGCTTACAATAACTCCTCACATCAATAAAGAAGGTTTTGTAAGAATGGAAATTGAACAAACAGTGGAGAATGTTATTCCCGGCTCAGGCGCATCAGAACAAGGAGTTGAAACAAATAAAAGAGAAGCAAAAACAACTGCCGTTGCAAGAGACCAGGAAACTATTGTCATTGGCGGATTGATAAGAGAAACAAACACTCCCGGTATCGATAAAGTTCCATGTCTTGGAGATATTCCTCTTTTGGGATGGTTTTTTTCTAAAAGGACAAACACCAAAGAAAAAACCAATTTGCTGATTTTCCTAAAACCTACAATTGTTGATACCCCTGCACAATTGGCAAAACTTACAGCAAAGAAAAAAGATGTGGCAAAAAAAGCTCAAGAAGAAAATGAAAAAAGTAAAGACATAATCTACAGAACAATTATCGACGGCAATTATAAATTCTGGAAGAAGGAGAAAAAAGAGATTCCACTTTTAGATGAAGAATCCCCCATATTGAAGAAAGAAAGACTTGAAGCTGAGAAAAAGGCAAATAAAGATATGAATGAAGAAAAACTCTCTGATGAAAGTCTAAAAAATGATGAAGTTGAAATTGATAGCGAAAATGATTATAGAAATAAAAGAAATGAAATTCCTGTCTCCAATAAGCCAATTCCACAGGCGCCTGAAGACTGATTTTTGAGGAAATATTTCTTATGTTTGAAAACCTGTCGAAAAAACTTGAAGAAGCCTTTGCAAAGCTGAGAAAAAGAGGAAAGCTTTCCGAAGCTGATGTAAAGGCAGGCTTAAAAGAAGTAAAAATGGCTCTTTTAGAAGCAGATGTAAATTTCCGGGTTGTCAAGGATTTCATAAAAAAAGTAGAGGAAAAAGCAACCGGTCAAGAAATCCTTAAATCTCTGACTCCGGGACAGCAAGTAATAAAAGTTGTTAATGAGGAGCTTATCGGGCTTCTTGGAGAAAAAAACGAAAAATTGAGTCTTGAGAAAAGCAAAGGCATTTCAGTAATTATGCTTTTAGGATTGCAGGGGTGCGGAAAAACGACAACAGCTGTCAAACTTGCTTCTCTTTTAAAAAAGAATGGACATAATCCCTGTCTTGTCTCAGCAGACATTTACAGGCCTGCCGCAATAGAGCAGTTGAAAACTTTGGCTGAAAAGAATGGCCTTTATGTCCATCCATCCTCAACTTCAGAAAAACCGAAAGATATAGCACGCAGAGCATATGAATATTCCATTGAAAATAATTACGATATACTGATTATCGATACTGCTGGCAGATTACATATTGATACCGCCTTAATGGATGAGCTCAAAGAGATTGCAGAAAGCGTCCCTATTTCGGAAAAAATCCTTGTTGGCGACAGTATGACAGGACAAGATGCTGTAAATGTTGCCAAAGAATTTGACTTACAGATAGGCATTACTGGAATTATACTGACAAAAATGGATGGCGATGCAAGAGGCGGTGCGGCATTATCGATGAGGGCTATAACAGGAAAACCAATAAAATTTATAGCCACAGGTGAAAAGGTAGATGCAATCGAGCCCTTCTACCCTGATAGAGTTGCATCGAGAATTCTCGGAATGGGGGATGTATTAACGCTCATAGAAAAAGCGCAGGATGCCATCGATGCTGAAAAAGCGGCTGAGCTTGAAAAAAAGATAAGGGAGGAAAGCTTCACGCTGGATGATTTCAGAGAGCAGTTAATTCAAATAAAGAATATGGGACCTTTGGAGGAAATAATCAATATGATTCCCGGAATAGGAAATTTCAAAAAAATGGGGAATCTACAGGTAAGCGACAAAGAACTAAAAAAAATTGAAGCAATAATAAATTCGATGACAAAGAAGGAAAGATTGAACCATTCGATAATAAACGGAAGCCGCAGAAAGAGAATCGCTAAAGGAAGCGGGACATCCCTGCAGGATGTCAATAGGCTCTTGAAGCAGTTTGCACAAATGAAAAAGATGCTTAAAAGCTTCTCTTCAGGAAAATCCGGCAAAAGGATGATGAGGTTTCCTTTTTAGTTAAATAAATTAATCTGAAAGGAAAATGAAAAAAACTATAAAAATCATATTGTTGTTCATATTGATTCTTCCTTTGTTAGGCGCTGTCGGGCTTACTGGAGGCAATACTTCTGGATGTAAAAAGAAGAAAGACAAGAATACACGGATTGAAAAAGGAGATGTCAATGTTATCAGAAGAGGAAGTAAATACTATGTATATGGTGAAGTCAAAAATAAAAAAAACAAATGGTTATCAGGTGTAAGCGTAAAGATTTCTCTATTCGATGAAAATGGAGGAGAAATAACTTCAAAGATTGTCGATGTAATCGGCTTAGAACCGAGAAGGATACCTTCTTTGGATAATTCCATCAAAGAAAATGTAATCAAAAAAGGCAAGAAGGGTTATTTTGTGGCAGTATTTCCAAAAATCTCTCAAAGCGCCACTTCATCTCTTACAGAAACATTCTCAAAAAAGAGAAAAACTCTAAAACTGAGGGGAACAGGCAATCTAAAAATAAAGCCCAAAAAAGTTAAAGTGAGAAATAGAAAAATAAAAGGAAGAATCATCAATAATGCATCTATACCGCTCTGGGATGTAAAAGTATATGCTCTTGTAAAAAACAGTAGCGGTGACATAATCTCTTTTGAATCAGACTATGTAGGAAGTACAGAAGATATCAATGGAATTCCAAGAGATAATGTTTTAAATCCCAATGATGAAGATAGTTTTAACATAAACACAAAGATAGATGAAGACAATGTAAATGTAGGTGATATTATGCTGTGGGCAACATGGCAGGAAGATAAGCCATCGGCTCCTACAGCTCCTGAAGATCTTGTAATAACCACTACTACGGAAGGCAAACCTCTTCTTTCTTGGACAGACGCAAGTGATGATGAAGATGGTTTCAAGATATATAAGCGAAAGGAGAATAAGAATAATTACACTTTAATAGATACAATAAAAACAAGTGATAAAGAAGGTTCAGGAGGTATAGAAACATATGAAGATACTGATATAAAATCAGGTAAAACCTACTACTATGCTATAACAGCTTATAAGAAAGGGCGACCTTATCTTGACCAAAAAATACTTAACTCATCATTTTCTAATAAGGTAAAATTTACTGCACCTT
>RFHX01000156.1 GCA_003695725.1 Candidatus Schekmanbacteria bacterium | reverse complement strand
TCTTTCAATATAACAATATACTACCGCAATTTGTCAGCCAATATTGTCCAACATAAGATTGATATTAACAACTGAGGTGCTCTTTTTCCACTATTTTTTGCTTTCATTATGTGGATTGGATAAATTCGAAATGAATGATTTGATAATGAGTTGAGAGAAAATTGGTTGATAAAATGGGCGATACAGGATTCGAACCTGTGACTTCTACCGTGTGAAGGTAGCACTCTCCCACTGAGTTAATCGCCCTTTTTTCTATTTAAATAACAGAACTTTTCAGAATATCAAGAGTAAAATATGCGCCCGGCGCGATTCGAACGCACGGCCTGCAGATCCGGAGTCTGCCGCTCTATCCAGCTGAGCTACGGGCGCAATTATTCATATTTAAAGAAATATAGATAATAATTGCAAGCTAAAACTTCCTAAGGACAGTCTTTTGAGAAGAGAGTTGCTTTGAAGGAAAAACTCCTGATTTGAGGATCATGAAATTTCCATAGTTTCGCAAATGATTCCCCAACAGAAAGATTCCCATAATAGTAATAAGGTATATTCTTATAATTCTTTCCGCCAATAGTAGCATTCATATAGCCATCGGGCTCCAATACTGTGATCGAAGAATCGGAAATATCATAAATAAGCACTCTTGTTTCATAAAGGTCCTTTGAACTCAAATTGATCAATGTAACACTCCCATTGAGAATCTTTAAAATTGAATCCCAAGCCGACTCACCTTGAAGTTTGTATTCCTTAAAATATTTCCCCTCATAAAAACCGCCGCAATTGGCAGTCCATCCAAGAGCAGAATAGGCATCAACTCTTCTAAAAGTAAGTCCTGTGCCTGAGCTGTCAACAATGCTTTTCCCAGTGTTTTTTAATCTCACAGTCAAATCCGAAGGAGAGAGAGCAGTACCTCCCATCAGTTTCTCATTTTGCTGAACAAGAGCGGCAACACCTGCAATATGAGGCGTAGCCATCGATGTTCCAGACTTTTGCCCAAATCCTCCTCCCGGCACAGATGACTGAATAACAGCACCCGGCGCTAAAAGGTCAAGCAATGAGGACCTATTGGTATGACAGACTATTTTATCTGCAGCGGTTGTTGCATCTGTGCATCCTGAACTCCACGACATTTTTCCCCAGTCTTTTGTATACACTCCGCCTACAGAAGTTGCCCCTGAAGCGCAGGCAGGAAGTGATATGCCTGATGTATAGCCATTATTTCCTGATGCAACGGCCACAAAAATCCCATTTGACACTGCAAGGTTAATCATCTGTGAAATCAAAAATTGATCACAATATGCAGAACTTGCATATTGTCCATTATCACCCAAACTCAAATTGATAACGCTTATATTATAGATATCTTTATTATTTACGCACCATTCGATTGCGGCGGCAACATCATCACTTTCACCGTTTCCTGTTCTATCGAGGACTTTCAAGGCAACAATCTTTGCTCCAGGCGCAATGCCTTTATATGTTGAATCTACCGAAGCTATAATACCGCTAACATGAGTACCATGACCATTGTCATCATAGGGGTCAAAATCATCACTGACAAAATCATAGCCGCCTATGACTTTTGTGCAATTGGTAAAAGGGGTTTCATTAGTTACAGCGTCGGCAACTTTGCTTATTTTAAAACCCCAATAATTGATATCATAGTCAGTGACAAGGCGTATCTTTATTACTTCGCCTTGTACTGAGCGGCTCCAAAACTGACTGTTATCATTGCCTGTAAGCTTCTGTATGACATTATCATTTCCATCCATAATGTAGAGAAAATCATACCCCCGCTCAAGCTCAACTCTATTGAAATACACAGCAGTGTTGGAATTTCCTGTTGCAGTTATTACCCATGTTTTATCAAGGTTATTCTGATAATTATGCTGTGATTCAAGAAGATATGGTGATTCACTGCTGATAGTTATAAAAGGCTGCGGCTGACAACTTTCAAATGCCGGATGAGTATAATCAATTCCTGAGTCTATGACAGCAATCGTCTCACCACTGCCATCTAAGTATTTGCCGCTTATCATAGTGGAATGGACTCTGTCAGCTTTTATCAGGGGTGCGCTAACATCGAGAAAGGCAGAAACCTTGAAATTCTTATAAATAGAAAATATAGAGGGATTTTTTTTCAATTTTCTAAAACCGCGCCTGCTCAAAACACAGCTTAGAGCCGGAATTTTTCTAAATTTTCTTTTGGGGATCAAATCCAGATGACTTTTATTATCACCTCTTATTGAAAAAATAAGTTCTTCTATTTTTTCTCTATTTCTTGCATCAATGAAGCGATTGATGGATTTGCTGATTCTTATGTATTTACGCTCAATATTCTCTCTTCTACTTCGGAGTTTATTTATTTTTTTTATTTTTCTTGCAGCATTCTTTTTTTCAGTTTTCTCATTTGATGCAAGCTTTCTCTTAATGCCAGCAATTTTTTTATCCAATAATGACAACCTCTCCCTCATTTCAGCTAATCTTGTATTTATTCCAGAATACATTTTTGATTCTGAATTTTTAAGAATTACAACTGCATTATTAAACTTTCTCTTCTTGAAATGTTTTTTCAGCTTAGTGTCCACAAATACCGAATGCCTGTTTATCCTCATCGTTGAATCTGCATAAAATAATGGATAGAAGGAGAAAAGGAAAAGAAAAGCAAAAGCGCAGAATATAGTCTTTTTTTCAACAATAAATTTCATTTTTTTCTCAATCAACCTTTTCCCTCTAATACAAAATAAATACCATTCAATCAAAATAATCTTCGGATTTTTGAAAATAAAAAAAAGAAGGGGCATAAAAAAAGAGCGGCACTGCACCGCTCTCAAGTCTAATGGAAATTTATTTCTTTTAGAAAGTTGCTGATACGCCTAAGGTATATTTTGCAACATTGGAAGGAATACCGCCGCTTTCATAGTAAAGTTTGCTGAATACATTTTCAATCGAAAATGTGAGTTTTATCTTATTATTGAAAAGAGGTTGTGAAAATTTTAAATCCCATATCCAATGCTCGGGCTGGTTGAATATTCCTCCGGGATATACGGCTGAAACAAATTTAACTGTGCTCTTGAATCTTCCTGTAACATCCAATCTCAAACCAAAAGGGAAAGTATAATCAGAACTCACTTTGAAAATATGTGTTGGTGTGTATATGATGCGGTTGCCTCCCTGAAACTTCGGTCCTATTGCTTTCCCTTTGGAATCTAACCAAAGTTCTTGTGGTGTACCCTGCCGGAAATCGAAGGGGTTTCTATTTCCAACTGTATGGCGTTGGAATAAATATGAAACACTTATATTCCAATTCTTCACAGGATTTGCATCAAATGTCGTATCAAATCCCTGAGCTACCACATCAGGACCATTAGTGAAGAAATGAGCTCTGGGATGTGAAGGGTCCTTATCAAGTATTGCAAATTGCTCTCTTGGTATTCCAAAAACCTTTTCCGTATAATCTCCACCATCAGCATAACCTGCGGCACTTACAGGCAATGGAATCTCAAAATCGGAATAGTCATCATAAAAATATGCTATATCGCCTGAGAGATATTTTGTTGAAAAGTGGAAACCAAGTTCATAAGTCCAGTTGATTTCCGGTCCTATAAAAGGATTCCCAAAGAGCTTCCCTGCACTTTGCGCAAAGCCAAACTGACGCGCATATTCAGGAAATCTTCTTGCCCTACCAACTGAAAATCTCAAACTCGTGCCGGGCTTGAACTGATAATTTATTCCAAACCTTGGCGACAATTCATCGTCAAAATCCTCGATAAATGTCGTCATCTGGTCCCATCTTGCACCAAGGGAAACCGTTAGTTTTTTGTATGTCCAGAGATTTTGAAAATAAAATGAATTACCTGTCCGTTTTGGGGCGCTTTTTGTATAGCTTCCCGGTGATACGCTTTTGCTCCACGAATACTCGTGTCCTACAAGTAGCGACACACCATCGAGAAAGTTGAATTTGTAAGAAAGCTCATTGGCAAAATCAAAACTTCTATTTAACATAAAATCAGGCGCTGAATGGAAAGGGCTGTTACCACCACCTGAATATTCATCTTTAAAACCCAAGGCTTCTTTTTCTTTGCTATAATCAACATAATCGTTCACAAAGATGAAATCTGCAAGATCTGTGCTTTTGATAAGTCCCATCCTGAAATTATATGTTAGATTTGGAGTTATATCCCATTTATCAGCAATGTTCAAAGAATCGCGCCTATTTATAACCCGTAAGAAGAATTGGAGAAATGTTCCGCTTGCATCACTGATTGGTATATCACCCGGAGAAAAAGCTGTATAAAAGTCAAGGAAGGAATAACTTGGATTAATCCGTAGCGTATTATTCTTAAAAAGATTTATATTAAGATTGAGCCCAACAGAATATCTTTCACCCTTATCCCTGTCGCCATCATCCATCAATTTATTTAGATTATCACCGCTTCTATAAGGTATATCCTTTCTACCGGGAACAACTTTAGTTCCATTGTCGAGCCGCGCATCATTGGGAAATGTGGCTCCATAAAGACGATAAGCATTCCCTACAGGATTTGTATCAGCCGTAGTAACACCGCTTTGATGAGAGTATGAACCTGAAAGGGCATAATTGAAATACTTGTTTCCCCAACTATGATAGAATGAATATGTCTC
>RFHX01000155.1 GCA_003695725.1 Candidatus Schekmanbacteria bacterium | reverse complement strand
ATTTTAGAAACAATATTATGATAAATGAAAGAATAGAAAAAATTGAAAATGAGAAGAGGATAGACAAAGAAGAAGCAATTCTTCTTTACGAGAAATCGGATTTGCATCTTCTTGGACGTCTTGCCCATAATATTCGACTTAAGAAAACTGATTCTTCCCAAGTTTCCTATATAGTTGATAGGAATATTAATTTCACGAATATCTGTGTTTCAGGCTGTGCATTTTGCGCTTTTTATAAAAAACCGGATGAGGAAGGAGGATTTCTTCTTTCAAATGATGAGATATATAATAAGATTGATGAGGCGATAAAAAAAGGTGCTTCAAGAATATTGATGCAGGGAGGACTAAATCCTAACCTTGGTCTGGATTATTATGAAAAACTTTTAAAAGGAATTAAGGAGAGATTTAAAATCCACATCCACTCATTTTCTCCACCTGAAATTGTCTTTATTGCAGAAAAAGAAAAAATATCCACCTCCAAGGTATTACGACACTTGAAAGATGCAGGGCTCGATTCTATACCCGGTGGAGGTGCAGAGATATTGGTAGAGGAGACGCGAAGAAAAATAAGCCCCCATAAGTGCAGTGGGAAACAATGGATTGAAGTTATGCGGGAGGCACATAAGTTAAAAATGCCTACAACAGCTACAATGATGTTTGGCCACATTGAAAGTATTAAAGACAGGGTTTTTCATCTTGAGAGAATAAGAGAACTTCAGGATGAAACCGGAGGTTTTACAGCTTTCATACCATGGACATTCCAATGGAAAAATACAAAACTTGGCGAATTCAAAGCATCATCATTTGAATATTTAAAAACCTTGGCTCTTTCTCGCATATATTTGGACAATATAAAAAACATTCAGTCTTCATGGGTTACGCAGGGCGCCAAGGTAGCTCAGCTTTCCCTTTTTTTTGGAGCAAATGACCTTGGGGGAACAATGATGGAGGAAAATGTTGTGAGAATGGCAGGGGCAACATTTAGGATGGATGAAGATGAAATCGTTAATTTGATTGAAAGAGCAGGATTTGTCCCAGTTAGGAGAGACAATAATTATAAAATCTTGGAGATTAAAGGTGGCAGTTAAAAAGAAATGTTTTTCAAAGGTTGGAATAATAGGCGGAAGCAAAGCCTATTTGACGATTGATAAAAGCTGGGGGAAGCAAATATCGAGAAAAATCATAAAAACTCCTTTTGGCAATAGTGCTCCCTTATATATTTACGAAAAGGACGGAATTCATTTTGCCTTTATTTCAAGGCATGGGGAAAAAGGGTACGATGTTTCAGCTCCCTTTGTAAATTATCGGGCGAATATATGGGCATTAAAAGAGATTGGTGTTGAAAGAATTGTATCTTGGTCAGGGCCGGGAATAATAAACATTTCAAAATTCAAAGTGGCTGATATTGTCCTTCCTGATGACATAATTGATGAAACGAAGACGAGAAAAAACACCTTCTTTGAAAACAAGGGTATCGGATTTGTTAGGCAAAATCCCGTATTTTGTCCGGACCTTGCTGATATGGTTTATAATTGTGCAAAGAAGATGAAAATAAATGTTAAAAAGGGGGGCGTTTATGTTTGTACAGAGGGACCAAGATTGGAAACAGCTGCTGAAATCAAAATGTATAAAATCTTGGGAGCAGATTTGGTAGGGATGACTTTAGCACCTGAGTGTTTCCTTGCACGGGAACTTGAAATCTGTTATCAGCCAATTTGTTATCTTACCAATGTTGCTGAAGGTATTGGCAGAAAGAAATCATTTCAGTCAGGTATTCTCTTTGAAGGAATGCAAAATAAGGATGAGGCAGTTAAGGTGCAAGAAACATTAGAAAAAATTCCATCATTGATTTTTCGATTTATAAAAGAAAACTATGCAAAAGAGCGCAAATGCAGTTGTAAAGATTATATGCTCAGGTATAAAAAATCAGGTATTCTTTCAGACAACTGGAAGGATTGGTTCAAGTAATTTCCGACAAAATGTCATCATTAAGAATTTTTTTTGTCAAAAGTGAAAAAAAACTAATTCTTAATAATCTCTTTTTTTCCTTTTAATTCAATTATTTAGTTAATTTTTATCCTTTCTTTGTAAATGGCACGAATTATGCATTCAGTAGTGGCGAAAATTAGTTTTTTTCTTTTTTATTAAAGAGTTAAAGATATTGACAAGAGGTTATTTTTTGAATACACTCCGCACGAATTTTTTTTAAAATAGTATTCTGAAATCTTTCATTAGCATTAGGAAGTTGTGAAGAGGGGGATGGCAAGAAAGATAAATTGATAAAATCTTATTGAAATTGAAAAACGAAGGAGGATTGTTTTGGTCGAGTTCAAAAATTTAAAGAAACCGGAAAGTGGGACAAAAATTGAAATCAAAGATGGTCAGCTTAGTGTGCCTGATGACCCTATAATACCATTTATTGAAGGTGATGGAATTGGTGGCGATATTTGGGCTGCCGCTGTAAGAGTTTTTGATGCCGCTGTGGAGAAAGCTTATGGTGGTAAAAGGAAAATTCATTGGTTTGAAGTTCTTGCAGGCGAAAAAGCTTATAACTCTGTTGGAGAATGGCTTCCTGATGATACTATAAATGCGATAAAGGAATATAAAGTTGCAATAAAAGGTCCTTTGACAACACCTGTTGGAGGAGGAATACGAAGTTTAAATGTCAGTTTGAGAAAAATTCTCGACCTTTATGCTTGTGTAAGGCCTGTTAGATATTTTGAAGGTGTGCCAAGCCCTGTCAAGGCGCCTCAGAAACTCGATGTTGTCATATTTCGTGAAAATACAGAGGATGTATATGCCGGAATTGAATGGCAGCAAGGCACTGATGAAGTCAAAAAAGTCATTGATTTTTTGTCAAATGAAATGGGAGTAAAGGTAAGGCCTGATTCCGGTGTTGGTATTAAACCAATAAGCATAACAGGCACGAAGCGCCTCGTTAAGATGGGGATCAATTATGCGATAAAAAGAGGAAAGAAGAGTGTAACTCTTGTTCATAAAGGCAATATAATGAAGTTCACCGAAGGAGCTTTTAGAGATTGGGGTTATGAGGTTGCAAAAGAAGAGTTTAGCGACATTACAATCACAGAAGATGAGCTTTGGGAAAAATATGACGGCAAGCTCCCTGATGGGAAAATCCTCATTAAAGATAGAATAGCTGATTCAATGTTTCAGCAGGTTCTCACCAGACCAGATGAATATGACATCATCTGCACACCAAATCTCAACGGCGATTATCTTTCAGATGCCTGCGCGGCTCAGGTTGGAGGTTTAGGTTTAGCACCGGGTGCAAATATTGGTGATGAAGTTGCTCTTTTCGAAGCAACACACGGAACTGCTCCAAAATATGCAGGAAAAGATGTAATCAATCCCAGTTCGGTAATTCTTTCAGGCGTTATGATGTTTGAACATATGGGTTGGGATGAAGCAGGAGACCTTATTGTAAAGGCGATTGCGAAGACAATTCAAAACAAGACTGTAACTTATGACCTTGAAAGATTGATGGAAGGGGCAAAGAAGATCAAGTGTTCTGAGTATGGGAGTGAAATAATTAAAAATATGGACACTGTTTAAAGGAGCCTGAGTTATGAAGAGAAACAAAATTACAATAGTAGGGGCAGGAAATGTAGGTGCTACCGCAGCGCATTGGGCTGCTTCAAAAGAGCTTGGTGATATTGTTCTTGTAGATGTTGTGGAAGGAGTGCCTCAAGGTAAAGCGTTGGATTTGATGGAAACGGCACCAGTTGAGGGCTTCGATGTTAATGTAATTGGAACAAATGGCTATGAAGAAACGGCAGATTCGGATGTGGTAATCATTACAGCTGGACTTGCTAGAAAGCCGGGAATGAGCAGGGATGACCTTCAGGCAAAGAACGCAGAGATTGTAAAAAGCGTTACAGAGCAGGTAGTCAAATATTCTCCAAATAGCTATTTGATAATTGTCTCAAATCCATTAGATGTAATGACATATCTTGCATGGAAAGTCAGTGGATTTCCAAAAAACCGTGTTGTTGGAATGGCAGGCGTACTTGATACCGCAAGATTCCGCTGTTTTCTTGCAATGGAATTAGGTGTATCAGTTGAGGATATTCAGGCCTGTGTGCTTGGCGGACATGGTGACAATATGGTTCCTCTTGCGAGATATTCAACAATTTCAGGCATTCCAATAACTCATTTTATTTCACAGGAGAAGCTGGATAAGATTATCGAAAGGACGCGTAAAGCTGGAGGGGAAATAGTTGGTCTGCTGAAAACTGGAAGTGCCTATTATTCACCTTCCGCAAGCGCTGTGCAGATGGCAGAAGCCATTCTGAAAGATAAGAAGAGAATACTCCCTGCTGCAGCCTGCCTTGATGGTGAGTATGGCATAACAGGCAATATCTTTGTGGGTGTGCCCGTAAAGTTGGGAGGAAATGGAGTAGAAGAGATTATAGAGCTTGAGCTTCTTGAAGAAGAAAAGAATGCTTTATTGAAATCAACAGAAGGTGTAAGAAAAAATATTGAAAAACTGAATATTTAAAATTTGTTATTTCTTCTAAGGAATTCAGTTTTTTTGATATATACTTTGTGAGAGAAAGAATGAAATGATTTTTTTCCCGCTTACCTCCACAAAGAATTTAGAAACTAGTTAAAAAATCCTATTTAAGGTTTTTGAAGAAATGAGCGGGGCTTTTTTTTGATTTTTTTAAAATTTGTCACTTTTTAAACAAAAACAGGGTTGATAAAAATGAAAACGATAAAAGCTTCACAAATAACTGATGCTGTAAAAAAAATGTGTATGGATGCAAACTACGACCTTGGTGAAGATGTTGTAAAAGCTCTTGATGAAGCAATTGAAAAAGAGGAATCGCCTGTTTGTAAAGTTGTCCTACAGCACATAAAGGAGAATTCTGAAATTGCCAGAAGAGACTCAGTCCCTATGTGTCAAGATACAGGATTTGCTGTAATCTTTGCTGAGATTGGACAGGATGTACATATTGAAGGAAATTTTGTTGATGCTGTTAATGAGGGCGTAAGGCAGGGCTACAAGGAAGGATATTTAAGGAAATCAATTGTTGCCGATCCTTTGAATCGAGTTAATACAGGCGACAATACTCCGGCTGTAATTCATACCTCTATTGTCCCGGGAGATTCATTGAAAATCATTATGGCTCCAAAGGGTGGGGGAAGCGAAAATATGAGCGGCCTTAAAATGCTCAAACCCTCTGATGGAGTTGAGGGCATAAAGCAGTTTATTCTTGAAAGAGTAAGTGAAGCAGGACCCAATCCTTGTCCTCCTATAGTTGTTGGAGTAGGAATTGGAGGGACTTTTGAGGTAGCTGCTCTTCTTGCAAAAAAGTCTCTAACCCGTGAACTTGGCAAACATAATCCTGATCCTGAAATTGCCAAACTTGAAGAGGAAATGCTTGAAAAGGTAAATAAATTAGGTATTGGACCTCAAGGTTATGGAGGAAGAATTACAGCTCTTGCTGTACATATTGAAAAGCATCCATGTCATATAGCAAGTCTTCCTGTAGCAGTCAATATCAATTGTCATGCCCATAGACACAAGGAAGTTGTTCTTTAATAATTTGATGAGGGAAATGAAAATGGAAGGACCGATTAAACTTCAAACGCCGTTAAAAGATGAAGATGTTGAAAAGTTAAAAATAGGGGATCAAGTTTTAATAAGCGGTGTCCTGTTGACTGGAAGAGATGCGGCACACAAAAGATTGGTTGAACTCTTGGATAAAGGGGAAGAGCTTCCCATAGATGTCAAGGGTCAGGTTATATATTATGTAGGGCCTACTCCGGCAAAACCCGGAAGAGTTATAGGTTCAGCCGGACCGACCACAAGTGGCAGGATGGATGCCTATGCTCCACGTTTGATAGAATTGGGGTTGAAAGGAATGATAGGCAAGGGCTCGAGGGCTGATAATGTTATTGAAGCTATGAAAAAATATAAATCTGTATATTTTGCGGCTATTGGAGGAGCGGCGGCTCTGATTGCAAGCCAAATCAAAAAAGCTGAAATCATTGCCTATGAGGACTTGGGGCCTGAAGCAATTAGAAGAATAGAAGTCGAAAATTTTCCTGCTGTTGTAGTGAATGATATTTATGGCAATGATTTATACAAGGAAGGAAGGAAAAGATACCAGATAATTGATTGACGCTTTTTTTAACTTTTTTGGAGGTTTATTATGAGGTATAAATGGCGAACTGGAATGTGGGCGTGGGTCCTGCACAGAGTAACAGGATTAGGAATAACTCTCTTTATCCTTGAACATATTTATACTGTCAGCCATCTGCAGCAGGGGAGAGAGAGCTTCGACAACCTGATGAAGCTCTTTGGAGCTCCTATCTTTAAACTTGGTGAATTGGCTCTTTTTGCCATTATCATTTACCACAGTTTAAATGGTGTCAGGGTTTTTCTAATAGATTTTTTTGGAGGCGCAAGCTACCACAAATCGGTTTTTTGGGTATTGGTAGTTATAGGGATAATAATTTTTCTTGCTGGGGCTTATCCTTTTGTTTCGCCCCTTTTGGCAGGATAGATAGATAAGGAAGGATGGTGAATTATGGCATTAGAAAATAGAGTTTCAAGCGATTCAGGAGCTATAAACTGGTTTTTTCAAAGAATAACTGGTTTGGTTCTCCTCTTTTTGTTATTGATTCATTTTTGGATAATGCATTACAGCGGAGGAGAAGAAAATATCCTTTTTGATGCTGTTGTAAAGAGATTAGCAGATCCAAAGTTCAAAGTTATTGATTTATCCTTCCTCGTTTTGGGACTATACCATGGATTGAATGGCATCTGGATGGTAGTCCAAGACTACATTAAATCTCCTGCATGGAAAACGACAATATTCAGTTTGTTGTCATTTGTAGGATTAATTTTAGTAGTCCTTGGATTTGTTGCTGTATTGCCAATTTCACCTGATTGGGTAAATATCCCTTAATTTATAGGGATTTATTGAGGAGGATAACGATGACTTTTGAACATGATGTAATAATAGTTGGAGCTGGTCTTGCTGGTTCAAGAGCAGCTGTTGAGCTTGCTGAGAACACTGATGTTGCGATTGTAACAAAAGTATTCCCAACACGCTCACATTCGTCTGCTGCTCAAGGAGGTGTGGGAGCAGCATTAGGAAATGAAGAAGAAGACTCTCCACTTTGGCATGCCTTTGATACTACCAAAGGAAGTGACTATTTGGGAGATCAGGAAGCGATTGAAATAATGTGCAATGATGCACCGCGCACGGTCTATGAATTGGAGCATATGGGAGTGCCTTTCAGCAGAACCAAGGATGGCAAAATTGCACAAAGACCTTTTGGCGGGCATACGAAAAATTTCGGTGAAGCGGCTGTTAAAAGAGCATGTTATGCCGCTGACAGGACAGGACATGTAATGCTTCATACTCTCTATGAGCAGTGTATCAAACATCAGGTAAAGGTTTATTCAGAATTTTTGATGCTTGATTTGATCGTGCGAGACAATATCTGCCGAGGTATTGTAGGGATGGATATGATAAGCGGTGAAATAATAGTTCTTCATGCCAAGGCAGTGATGTTTGCTACAGGTGGATATGGAAAGATATTTAAGACAACATCAAACGCTTATTCTTCAACAGGCGATGGGATGAGCATTGTTTACAATGCAGGACTTCCACTTGAAGATATGGAATTTGT
>RFHX01000154.1 GCA_003695725.1 Candidatus Schekmanbacteria bacterium | reverse complement strand
TCCTTTTACTATATACTTTGGAATGAATTTTTAATGAGCACATCTATAATGGCTTTGAAAAATCTTATTTGAAATTTTAGAACTGTGAACAGAAACAACCTAATTTATGTTTCAATTATTATCATCTTTGCATTTGTAAGTTATTGTTCATCCCTCAATTACGGTTTTACGAATTGGGATGTTCCTTCTCTTATCCTTGAAAACAAAAGGATCCAGACTTTTGATTTGTCAATGCTTAAAAATATTTTTACTAAGCCAACAGGGTATGACTATCTTCCCTTAAAAGAACTCTCTTATGCAATTGACTATAAGATATGGCAGAAAAATGCCTATGGCTATCATTTGACGAATCTGATCCTTTACCTTCTAATGCTCATAGTGGTTTATTATTTTTCACTGCTTATTACAGGGGAAAGAACTGTCTCTTTTTTCGGTTTATTCCTTTTTGCCCTACATCCTGTACATATTGAACCAGTCTGTTGGATAGCCGGCAGAAAGGATTTATTGAGCGGAATCTTTATCTTTTTAAGTCTTCATCTGTTTTTAAAATATTTTATAGAGAAGGATAAAAAAAATTCTTTCCTTTTTTATTTATTGTCTCTTTTCTTTACCATCCTTGCTCTAATGTCAAAACCTATTTCCGTACTTATTCCTTTTTATCTCGTTCTTCTTCTTTTCTTTAAGATTGGTTTGTCGGAATCGGATAAAAAATATCCATATAAAGCGATAATACCTCACTTCCTCCTTTCAATTTTTGCAGCCCTATTGACTGTTATTGTGGGAATCGAGAAAACCACAGTTAAGGAATGGACTATGGCAAAGAGTATTGAGGCAGTTGTCAACTATCCGTTGCTGCTTTTCTGGTATGCAAAAAAACTTTTTTTCCCTTTCAATCTTAGCCCTCTTTATGATGAAGCTGATTACAGCACTTTACCTCCGCTTTCGAGGATTTTATTATTCATTCTATTTGTGGCAATTCTATGTATCATATTGAAAAAATGTGACAATTTTTCAAAATTTTTTACTTCTTTATTTGTTGTCTCCTTTTTACCTGTTTCAGGAGTGGTGCCGATAAGTATTTCAAAGGCGGACAGGTATCTCTTTATTCCATCATTCGTTCTTTTATGTGCGGCAAAATTTCTCTTTGAATACGGAGAGAAAGAGGAGAGTGTATTTTCATATAAAATTGACAGAAATAGAAAAATCCTTTCAGCATCCATTTTTTTCATATCTCTCTTATTTCTTCTTTTATCTGTGAAGCATTCTTCCATTTGGAGAAACAGCCATTCCCTTTGGGAATATGCAGCAAGCCGATATCCAGAAGTTTCTGCAATAAGAAATAATCTCGGCAATGTGTATTTTGAGGAAGGCAAATTTGCAAAAGCAAAACTTGAATTTTTAAGGGCAATATCCTTAGACGAGAAGAATTGGAAAGCCCATTCAAATCTCGGCGAAATTTTCAAAAAAGAGGGAAATATAGATATGGCGATAAAGGAATTTGAAAAAGCCTTGTCGATTAATGATAGAAATGAGGTTATATTGACGAGTCTTGGAAATATTTACAGAAAAAAAGGATTGGTTAGAGAATCGGAGAGACTCTTGAGAGATGCTCTTGCATACAATGAAGATTACTTTCCTGCTTATGCAGGTCTTGCAGGAACACTGGTTGCACAAAGGAGATATGATGAGGCAAAAAAAATCCTAAAGGAAGCCGTAAGAAGGGGAATTGCAGATAGACGAGTTGATTTTATGCTCAATATTATTGAAAGAGAAAGTGCAAAAGGAGATGTCATCAAGAAATAATGCCGCTTAAATTTCCCTTCCCCCCTATTTTAAGCAAAACTCCAATAACGAGAAGAATAAAGGTTGCAGAGGCGTAGATAATGTCATTACTTCCGAATTTCAACTGTCTGTAAAAAGTTCTTTTGCTTTTAATGGAAAATCCTCGTGATTCAAGGGCAAGAGAAAGAGTGTCTGCACTTCTCAAAGTAAGGAGAAATACAGGACCTAAAAGGGGAACAAATTTTTTTATCCTTTCGATTATATTTCCTGTAAAAGGGTCAAAGCCTCGTGCTTTTTGTGCTTGAATAACTGTTATTGCAGTGCCGATGAAAGTTGGCACAAGCCTCAGAGCAGTCGATAAGGCAAATCCCACTCTGTATGGGATACCTAACTTTATCAAACCAAGGCTTAAATCTTCATTCCTCGTCGTGGTCAGAAATATTATTCCTGCGATTATCATTGAATTTATTTTTAAAGCCGCTGAGATACCGTAAAGAATAGATTCTTTACTGATATTCCAAAAGATTTTTGTTTCTCCATCAATTGAAAAAGTCCATATGATTATCGATAGAATCGAGATTATGACTATCAGTTTCCAGATTACCTTGATATTTACCAATGCTTTCCCAATCAAGCCATAAATTAGTATGAGAAATAGTATTGTTGCGTTATAGATTGGATTTTGAAAGAGAAGTGAAAGAATGAAGGAGGAAATTAGAACAAAAATTTTGGTTCTCGGGTCTAATTTGTGTATAGGTGAGCCGCTATCCTTGTAAAGAAAGTAATCCATATCAATGGCTATTTTTACTTAATTTAAAGCAGCCGCCTTTCATCCCAGTTTGAGAATATTATCATACCGACAATTAAAGCTATAATTCCGTATGAATAAAGTCCTATAAGATAATAGAGCGTATCTGATATTTCCTTTCCTCTCAACATAAAATTGTAAAAACAATTCATTCCCCAAGCAGGCATAGCAAGAAGAGATAGTTTTTGCATCCATGCCGGCTCGATGAAAAGAGGCCACCAACACCCTCCAAGACCTGCAAGAGTCAATATGGTAAGCGTTCCAAGGGAGCGCGCCTGCTCTTTTGTGTTGCTTACGCTCGACACTAAGAGTCCGATTGAAGCGGACGAAAAAGAGATTCCCAAAATAGCAATTGAAAGTCCAAGAATAGAATTTCCAAGAGACATATCAAAGACAAAATAACCAAAGCCAAAGAGAATCATCATCTGTATAAAGCCGGTAATTATTTTTGATATGAGCTTGCCATATAAAAGAGAGCTAAATCCTGCCGGCGATGAAAGAAAGCGTCTCATTGTGTTGTCTTCATCTCTTTCTTTAAAGATGCTTTCCGAAAATCCATAGAGCATTCCGAACATTGCAAACATAATGCTGAAGCCGGGGACGTTTTGGTCAAAGGAACTCAAATTTTTTTTTATTTCTGTCAGATTGACTTCTTCGATTGAAATAGATGTTTTTGCTCCTTGTTCAATAAGATTTCTGACTTTTTTTTCTATAAGAGACGGGTTTAAAGAAAGGAGAAGGGGAAGTGTCGATGAGCGCATTGTTTTAAGTTTCCCAATGGCAAGGGAAAGGCGAAGCTCAAATTCTTTCAACGCGCTTCTTATAGTAGAAATTTCAAGAGCTTTAGCAGGATCTGTAATCAATTTTATTGAAGGCGTGCCGGCGCTTATGCAGTTTCTGGAAAACCCCTCTGGGATAATGATTGCGGCAGCTGCCTTGTTGTCATCTTTTACAAGTCGGTAAGCGTCTTCTTCCGAGACTATTTCGACATTGAAAAAACCGCTTTTCTTGAGCATTTCAGGAAGAATTGCCGAGAATTCCCTTTTATCATTGTCTGCAATGGGCAGATAGATTTTTACATTTGTACCAGCCCTGCCGTAGAGTCCGCTTAAAGCAAGCCCTGCAACAGAAATTACGACTATGGGCACAGCTGTCATAAGAATAAGCGATGTTTTATCCCTTACGAGAAGTTTGAGCTCTTTGATGATTATATGGAAGATTGTCATCTTTAATCCCGCAATTCCTTTCCTGTGATATGGAGAAATATCTTTTCCATATCTATGTGCTCGAGGTTGAGCTTTTCCGCAAACAAATCCATATATTCTTCGATTGTGTGCACCATTAAAATTTTCCCTTTGTCCATTATGGCGATTCTGTCGCAAAGTGTTTCTGCCTCATTCATATAATGAGTTGCTAAAAGTGATGTAACCGATTGGGACTTCAGCATTTTAATCATTGAATAGATATGCTCACGCGACTGAGGGTCAACCCCTACTGTGGGCTCATCGAGGAATAGCAAAGAAGGTGAATTAACAAGGCCGCACACAAGGTTGAGGCGTCTTTTCATACCACCTGATAGTGATTTGACTCTATCCTTTGCCCGTTTTTCCAATCCTGCAAGTGAAAGAAGTTCTTTTGTCCTATCTTTTGATTCTCTACCCTTGATGCCATAGAGTCTTGAAAAAAAGATAAGATTTTCTTCACAGGTCAATTCACTGTAAAGGGAAATATCCTGAGGCACAACACCTATGTGCTTTTTATAATTTTCTGGATAATAGCTGTTACCATTTTCAATTATCTCGATAGTGCCTTCTTCTTCCTTGAAAAGAGAAGACAAGATAGATATGAGTGTAGTCTTTCCTGCCCCATTGGGACCTAATAACCCAAATATTTCACCATCATCGATTTGTAAACTCACTCCCCTAAGGGCAGGATTCCCATCATAACTCTTTTTTAAATTTTCAATCCTTAATAAAGGCATTTTTTTTAAACAATTTCAAAGCGGATATATTCTATTGAGAGATAAAACTTAAAGATATTTCAGCAATTTTATCCTCTTTCCCTCTATAAAAATGGTCTTCACCTCTGATTAATTCTATTTTAGCATCGATTGAGTGTTTCTTTGTAAATAATTTTAATTCATCTTCATTCAGACAGATATCATTTTCAGCAAGAATAAAAAGAATTTTTCCACCAAATTGCGCAAGCTTTGAATAATCATAGAAGGAAAGGGGAGGTGATATCAAGACGATATGAGAAACATTTTGCTTCAAAGATAACTCTGCGGCTATTTTTGTCCCAAAAGAATATCCGACAAGAATAAGACTTTTAGCCGATGAGATATTGATTATCTCTTCTGCCGCAAGATTATTATCAGCGATTATTTTTGTAAAATCATTCTTTGAATCAAGACTATCCCAATAATCGAAAAGAGAGATATCTTTATCCTCCATCTCACTTTTCCCAACTCCTCTATAGTTGAATCTGGCAGTAAAAAAGCCATTTTTGACAAAGGCATTTGAAAGTGCGGTTATTACATTATTTTTTATATCTCCCCCCAATTTAGGATGGGGTGGGAATAAAAGGATGGCAGAATCGTTTTTTGTCTTTTCGCTATAGGAGATTATCCCTTCAAGATGTATGCCGTCATTTTCTACGAAGATATTTTCTTCAAACATTTTCTCTCAGTCCATGGATGTGAATTTCCAAGTCGATTCTATCTTTAACTCGCAGAAAGAAGAGAAATGATGATGGTTTTATATTGAAGTCTTTCAAGGATAGTGGCACATTTGCATGCAAATTGAAGTCCTTTTCAGTAATTTCAACATCTGCAGGAAAAGTTATTTCCTTTGTGACTCCATGTATTGTGAGTTTTCCAGATATGCTTACTAAATAATATTTATTGCTTTCATCAGGTTGCTTTAAAATGGAAACATCTTGTAGTTCGAAATCAATGGTAGGATATTTGTCTGCCTCCATATCTTCAAGCATATTGGCTGTCATTTTTTCTTTTTCACATTTCATAGATTTCACTTTTACCTGAAAATTCCCTTTGGGATTCCTATCGATATTTTCAGTGTCTCCTTGTGCAAATCCGGATATTTCAGTCGCTTCACCTTCAAATGAATGAAGTGTAGATTTCCCTTTGAATATTATTTTGCTTGTTGCTGAATCGAAATTATAACGTACTGTTTCGCTTGAAGCAGATGATAGAATAAAGAATGAAGATAGAAAAAAGACAGATAGAGAAAGAAACAAGGATATATTTGTTTTAGTTTTCCTCAATTTTTTCAATATAACCCCTCCCTTAATGTTGCCTCCTTCAACTCCGGAGATGTTTTTGGATTTTTAATTCCGTCTTGACTGCCAATATCCCAAGTTGAAACCTTCAAAGGTAAAGCCCTTTCTGCTTCATCCCTTTCTATTAAATTTGGCAGAAAAAGTGTTTCATCCAAACGGTGTATCATTACTCTGCCTCTTTCACCATATTCTACCTCTTGAAGCTTTGCAGGGCCATTATTTTTGGAAAGTTTGATTATCTTTATTATGATTCTCGGTCCCGGAGGATAATAAACAACATTGAAATTCCTATCTGGCGGAGATATTTCGAGAGTCAATCCAAAAAGTGTATTCCCGTAACCCGGTATGATTACTGCAGATGAATAAAGGGAAGTTATCTTTTCGTAGATGTCTGGCATAAGCGGCATCCCCCCAAGATGTATTCCCCTTATTTTATTTCTTTGCGAAGGCGAAAGCTCTTCAGCTATGGAAAGTGCAATATCAGGTGTTGTAAATAATACGCCAATTTCTTGTGTTGATAGAATTCTGAGACATTGTTCAATTATATGGGATTTATATCTTTTGAAAGGCATCGAATTGGGAGAAAATTTTTTTATCCATCGGGGGTCGAAATCAATGGCAAAGGGTGTCATTGTACCGAATCGCGCAGCCATTTCCATAGCTGAGCGATGAATTATATGAGGCCCTGAAGGAGCGGCAAAAAGCCAATTAAGATGCCCCGGAAAGTTTCTTTGCACTGCAGTTATATAAAAAAATTCTGAAAATGCTTCCCTAAATTCGGAGAGGGAATAAGCCGTGTGTTTAACAGTTCCTGTCGTACCTCCGCTTTCAGCTGTGATAATTTGTGATTTATTTTTTAAAAGGATTCGAGGAATAAATTCTTCAATAGGGTATTTAGCCAAAGCGGTTTCATCCATTGGACCTAATAAAAGGAGGTCATCGATACACTCTATTTCTTTTTGCACATCGATTCCCAACTTCCGTTGGATATTTAGCCAGTAAGGAGCGCCTTCTTCCTGATGGAAGTGGATTGATAAAATATAACGAAGCCATTCATTTTGACTTTTATTATGCCATTTGTAATTCATTTAATTCACTGCTGAAGATTGAAAAAAATTTTTCAAATACCGTTGAAAGAGAGAGTGCATCGAGCAAAGAGCCGTCGATGTGAACGAGTTTTTTGAAGAATGCTTCTTGAGGTCTGATTTTTGATAGAAGAAGGTCGGTAAAAACATTGGAAGATAAAGTAAATTTAAATAGCCCTTCTTTTGGAGAATTGATTTGGAAACTAATTAACTTTCCTTCTTCTACACTTATGAAATAATTCGTATTTATATCTTCAAGGCAGAGGACGAAGTCTTTTGTCAATGTTTTGAGGTTTGGTATAATTCTCGTCCCAACAGCCGACTGCATCCTGATTTCAAATAACTGAATAAATGCGTTTTTCTCCTTCTTTGAGAAGGAATTTTTTTTGAGGAAATAATCAATAATTTTAAAGTAGTAATCCTCATCGAGATTTGGAAAAGCAATTCCCCTTTCTTCAAGAATTGAAAGAGTATACATCGATGCAAGCAATGGCTCATGGAAAAGATATGAGCGATAGGTTTTCATTGCCTTTTTAAGCATGGTTTCTGTTTTCGAGAGTTTGTCTTTATTCTCCTCCAATAGGTCCACGAGTTTCAGCGGTTTCAAAGAGAGAGCTTTATGGAATAACTTATTTAGTTTCGAGAATGTTGGCGGATTGGGATTGGTTATATGAAATGTTTCCAATCTATTCTGCCTTTTCGACAGGATTAAGGCGGCAATGGCTTTAGATGCATAATCGGCAGGTATTATATTCTTTGTCGTATTCTTTGAGCATTCAAATCTTATTTCATCACTTATCTTTTTATTTCTGATTCTTGATGCAATTACATTTATGACCTTCAAGTATGAATAGAGGGTATTGAAGTTGAAGGTTTTTCCTGATAATGTATCGCCCATTATGATTGAAGGGCGAAAGATTGTGACAGGAATTTTTGTTGCTTCACTGAATTTCCTTACTGCTTTTTCTGCTTCAAACTTCGATTCTTCATAGGCATTTTTGAATTGTTGATTGACATTGAAGTCTGATTCAGAAAAGATCCCGTTATAATTGCCTGCAATGTAAGCTGTGCTTATATGATTGAAATGGAGTGCTGATACAGCTTTTGCTGTATTTAAACAGTTTTTTGTGCCTTCTAAATTGGTTTTGAATAAAGATTTTTTGTCTCTCGCTTCAAAGGATGTACATGCAGCACTGTGGATAAAAATTGGCGAGACATCTTTTAGAAGAGAAATTGCGTCCTTTTTCAAGCCCAAATCTTCAGCTTCTATGTCTCCATCTAATATTGTAATATTATTGAAAAATTTTCTGCATTCTGATGGTGACCAAAAAGAGATTTTTTTGATTACTCTTTCTTCGGCTTTTTCATCTTCTCTGCTTCGCGCAAGGCAGATAACATTGTAGCCGTTATTCACAAGCTCATAAGCAACCCTGCTACCAAGAAGCCCTGTGGCGCCAGTTATAAAGAATGTTTTTCTCATTTTATTTGTTTTCTGCTCCATTCTGTGAATCTATGAAATTATTTTTAAATGTTTCTTTGCTTTTGGTAATGATTCATTGGTCTTTTCTTCAATCAATGAGTTCAATTTTTCCCTCAGATTTTTTTTGTAAAGCTCCAATAACTTTTCATCATAGCTCAGTGCTTTTTTTGCATATACCTTGCAATGACTACAGGAATTGCATCCATCATCACATTTGTATTCCTTCAAGAAATGCATAATAAATCCATTAAGCCTCTTAGAGTCAAGGTAAATTTTCATTTCAGGAAGAATCTGATTGTCAGCTGTTTTCCTGAAGTTGTTCCAATGGCACCAGCCAAGAAGCGATATTAAGTCATTGCTGTGTCTTTTGTTTACATATGCATCTGCTAACTTCAAAAGTGTTTCAGAAGACGACCCTCTCCCTGCAAGTTTAATCCACTTTATACCTACATCCCTCAATATATCAATATCCGTTGGAGGTATCCAAGGAGATGCAAGAAACTCCCAAGGGGATTCTAATTTTTTCAGTGTGCAGGAAAGGAGATTGTATTGGTTGTAAGGCTTCTCATTCATAAAATAAGTCTTTTGGCTTCCATGCCCTGTATTATTGTAATGGTAAAATTCATATGTGCAGTGGTGAATGCAGGTATGGTTTGCTATTATTTCAATATCACAATTGACTGAATTTGAAAGCTTTTGAAGGAATTTGAAATTCCTGTTTTTGTCAGGGTCAACTATGATTCTTTTTACCCCCAAGCTTTCAAAGCGTTTTGCCATTTTTATATTCGAGATATAGCAAATTGAAGAAGCACAAATTTCAATGTGTGGAAATTTCTCCCTCACTATTTCCATAAGATAGGGAATTGTAATCACCATTCTTTCTATGCCGCAATCAGAAAGTTTTTGCAGAAGCTCCTCGATTTCTCTTCTTCCTTCTGCTGAATATTCTATGTTTCCAAGACAAGGCGCATTGACAAGATATGAAAATTCAATCCCGACAGATTTGAGCTCTTCTATGTGTGTCTTGATTTTGTTGAAATCCGGAGAGGGAAGGTATTTTGAAGGCCTTGCAGAGGCGAGAATTGAAGACTGCAAGCTTCCATAGACTTCCTTTATTTTTGGCGACGAAGAGGATGCAGTTGAATTTATTTCAGCCAATCCTTCTGTATATTTCTCGTCATATGTTGTTGGCAGTGTAATCTTCATTATTTGTCCTTAAATCTGAAATTTATAAATTGTTGCAGATACATTACTAAATTGTCCTTCATATATCAAAGAATAAGAGGAGGCAAAGAATGCCTCCTCCTGTGCGAGTTGCTTTTCATAAGTAAAAATTTTATTGAGGTGTCCCATTTGCCACCCAGTCGTCGATAGTTGCTACATCAGATGCTGACAAACCGCCTCCCGGGGGCATTATGCCGCTATCGACTGCAGTTTTCATTGCCGATGCATTGGCAACGGCATCTGAATATGTGTCAAGGCGCACTCCTTTTGCAGCATAAGATGAATTGTGACAAGATGTGCAGTTTGCAGAAAGAATAGCGCTTATATCGTTTGTATATGTAGGCGTTTGACTGCTGCCGCCGCCATTATTTCCGCCTCCGTTGTTTCCGCCTCCGTTGTTTCCACCACCGTTGTTCCCGCCTGTATTTCCTCCATTGGAGCAAGCCTTTTTGGGCTTTCTTAGATATTTATAGATTGCCTTTACTTGATTTTTCTTTAATACACCTTTGAAGGAGGGCATCGATGAACTGCTATCTGAATTGCTGTCGTTGTTTTCAACGCTTTCGTCTCCATCTTCTTCGTTTCCTTCATCATTGTGAGCCGCTCTTTCAGAGCTATTATTTTTACCTAACACTCTCTTCAAGAAACTTCTTTTGCTTTCCCTATTGATGTGGTGAATTTTTCCTTTATTGCCATGACAGGTTTGGCAGTTTGCCATATAAAGGGTTTTGCCTTTAGTGATTACTTTACTGCATTTTGAAATGGCAATCTTTGACAGAAAAAACGCCGACAGCAATAGGGTTACAGTTACTGCAAAAATTCTCAAAAACCTTTTCAACTTCATAGTTTCTCCTTTTGGTAAGAGGTTAAAAAATCTCATCTCTCACCCTGCATTTTGCTTTTTCTTTTATATGTTTATCAACCGACCAAGAGTCAGATTCTTTTTTAAAAAAAAGAAACGCAACTACCTGCATGGGGTCAGGAGGGTATCCGTTTATTAAATGCAGGCAGTTGCAATTTCTTTTTGGGTTGAGGAGGGTAGTAGATGTTTGTTGTCTATAAAAACATCCTCCGGAAACAGAGAAAAGATTTTCGTTCTTAATGCAGGGAGAGATACGAAAAGGGGTGCCAGAGTTTGATTGGCATTTCTCTGTCCGGAAGATGCGATTTTGTTTAGCTTTTTTCTTCATTTTATTATTCTCTTTTATTTAAAAAAACAGGACTAAATAAGTCCTCTTTATCATTGTCATTTTAAATATGCAAGAACTATGC
>RFHX01000153.1 GCA_003695725.1 Candidatus Schekmanbacteria bacterium | reverse complement strand
TCCATAAGGTTGATATATTATATGAAGCTCTCAAAAAAGAATGCACAGATATTGACATCGGCAATAGAAAAATGGGTTGAGGAAAATCTCATTTCCAAAGATCAGGGCAAGATGCTTATAGAAAGTTTCGAGGTATCGTCATTTGATTGGAAAAGGTTGGCAAAGTATTCTTTTTGGGTGGCAATCATTTGTATCATAACCTCGATATGTGCAATTGTTACCGATGATTTCTTGGTAGAACTGTTATTTACATTATTTGATGTTTCCTATTTTGTAAAAGCACTGTTTGCGGCGTTGATTGCTGCTTTGATTTATAATTATGGCATTAAAAGAAAGGAAAAGTGGCCGGAAAAAGTTTTTAGCAACGAAGCAATTTTTTTTCTCGGTGTATTTACGACGGCGCTTTCAGTTGCATGTCTTGGCAAAGCGTTGGATACTGGAAGCGGACATTTCTCCTTGCTTATTTTGCTTCTCGCAATAGTATATGGAATTCTTGGTTTGCTCTTTCCTTCAAAACTCGTGTGGATTTTTTCGCTCCTTTCATTAGGAGGATGGTTCGGTGCTGAAACAGGTTATGTTTCTGAATGGAAGGCATATTATCTTGGTATGAATTACCCTTTGCGTTTTGTTCTTTTTGGGCTTGTCCTCACTGCTGTTAGCGGTTTATTCGGCAAATGGCAGATATCCAAAGATTTTTTAAAGTCAACGAGAATAATGGGACTGCTCTATTTATTCAATGCATTATGGATTCTGTCAATATTCGGCAACTATGGATCCATAGATGAATGGGAGAAAGTCAAACAGATAGAATTGTTCTATTGGTCGATATTGTTTGGAGTTGCAGCTATTGCCTCGATTTATTATGGACTGAAAAACGATGATGCTATGACAAGAGGTTTTGGTATAACATATTTATTTCTCAACTTATATACGCGTTTTTTTGAGTACTTTTGGGATAGTCTTCATAAAGCTATATTTTTTGCCATCCTTGCGTTGAGTTTCTGGTATCTTGGAACAAAAGCTGAAAAAATATGGCATCTTGATTTTGTTTTCGGGAAAAAACAAACCGAGTAATTATAGAAAAATTCCTAAAAACAAAAATTATCTAAAATATTTGATAAATGGAATGTAGTATTAAAATTCTTCAGGGTTTAATCAGCACCTTCAACGATTCTCCGCTCATCGAGAGCTTAAATCCTTCTTCCCATTTTTCTAATGGGAGAATATGGCTTACAATTGGCTCAATATCAATTTTCCCGGTTGCAAGTATATCAATTGCTTCATTCCAGCAGGGAGTGGGGTCACCACGACATCCAAGCACCGATAGCTGTCTTATCATAACTTCGTCTGCAAGTGAAATCTCAAAAGGTTCATAGCCAGCTCCGGTCAATACGATTCGTCCGCAGTTTCTAACTATTTTGAAAGCGGACTTGACTGCTTCTGCTGCACCTGCTATCTCCACAACAATATCTGCACCGAATCCATTGGTTTGCTTTTTTATTTCTTTCTGCGCATCATCTTTGTCAGCTGTGAAAATAAAATCAGCGCCTAATGATTTTGCAAGTTTGAGGCGTTTTTCATCTTTTGTGAGCCCAACAACAAAAATTTTTCCAGCGCCGTAATATCGAGCAAGTATTAGCATAAGAAGTCCAATCGGTCCGGGACCTATTATGGCAATGCTTTCACCTTCTTTTATTTTTCCCACGACTTTTAATGCATTTACAGAAAGACTCAACGGCTGACACATTGCGGCTGACTTTAGGGATACATTGTCAGGAATAATATGAAGATTCTTTGCTGGAATTGGCAGATATTCACTGTATGCTCCCTGTTCCAGCATATATGCACCTGCTGTGGGACAGAAGTTGTTTTTGCCGTCTTGACAGAAGATACATTTACCGCAGGGATTAGTTGTAACTTCTCCTACGACTCTGTCCCCTTTTTTGATATTTTCTACTGCACTGCCAACCTCTTCTACGATACCTGAAAACTCATGGCCAAGCCCAACCTTTTCCCTATTTATTACTCCCTTTGGAAATCCTTTCCTATACAGCATCAATTCGGTGCCGCAGATTCCACAATATTCAACCTTTACGATAACATCTTCAGGGGAGTAGGGGGTTTTTCCTGCTTTTGGACGAGGAATATCTTCAATGATAAACTTCGAATCGCTCAATCTTGCATATAGCGCTTTCATTCTACTTATCCTATCTTGTCAACCCTGCACGAAAGTGATTTCAATGAAGGAAATCCAGATATTGGGTCTCGTGCCTCGATATCCGTCAATAAATTTATATTAGCTTCACTCCAGCCGTGAAGCATATGAATAACTCCCTTCATTATTTTATCAGTAACTTTTGCTTTTACTTTGATTTTTCCTCTTCTCGATGAAAGATAACATTCATCACCATTGCTTATTCCTCTCTCTTCTGCGTCGTCAGGATTTATTTCAAATGAAGGAATTGGGTTTGTCTTATTAAGAGATGCTATATTTCTGAATTGTGAATGGTTGAATTGAGGAATTCTTCCTCCTGTTGTAAGAATAAAGGGATATTCCTTGTCAGGTATTTCTGCAGGCAATTCGAATTTCGGCACGGGTGAGTAGCCTGTTTCCTTGAAAATGGAAGATGAAAGTTCAATTTTTCCGGATTTTGTCGGAAACCCATTTTCAAGACTTTTTCCAATATCAGGTGTATGAAAACTTTCATCGAGAGACGATTCAAGTAAATCGTAATATGTTTTTCCTGTGGGCTTCAAGAGATATGTAATTCCTTCTTCAATATTTGACCATGGAATTTTGTCTCTTAATCCAAGTCCGTCGAATATCCTTTCCCATATGAGATTGTCAGCCATTGCTTCGCCAATCTGTAGGACTTTTCTTTGCAATGAAAGTGGCTGTTGAATGGAAAGCTCGTCTCTTTCAAGAAAGCCGGCTGCAGGCAGTACAATATCGGAAAGCATTGCTGTTTCAGACATAACTGTGTCTATGGTAACCAAAAAATCGAGGCCTTTCAGAAAATTCACTGTTTTTGCAGAGTTTGGCCAAGTAAGAGCGATATTGCTGCCGTCAACAATAAGTCCTCTGATTTGATTGCTATCTTTCTTTTCAGAATATTCCGGAAATGTCATTGCTTGTGCCTGCCTAAAATATCTTGTAAATATTGGATGCTCTTTCGTTCCAACAGGAGGTGTGGAAAGAGGAGGCATATCTTTTGTCAAGGGCTGTGAAGTTGGGGCTACTTTTAAAAAGACATTGCAGCCTTCGCGGTCGATTTTACCTGTTATTGAAAGAAGGACAGCAACGGCGCGCACAGTTTGGTTGCCATTGGTATGCTGGTCAAGAGAGCTTCCTTGTTCAATTGATGCCTTTTCAATCATTGCAAACTCTCTTGCAAGTGCTTTTATTTCATCTGCTGATATCCCGGTTAGCGATTCAATTTCTTCAAAACTGATATTCCCTGTCAATGCCAATATTTCATTGAATCCGACTGTATATCTTTCAACAAAGTCAAAATCAAATATCCGTTCTTCAATGATTGTTTTTATCATTCCAAGGGCAAGCGCTCCGTCTGTGCCGGGTTTTGGAGCAATATGTTTGTCAGCTATTTTTACTGATTCTGTTATTCTTGGGTCTATAACTGTGATTTTTGCTCCTCTTTTTTTTGCCTCGAGCAATCTATTCCTTGTGCGAAGCGATGATACTAAGGGATTTGTGCCCCATAGAATAATATAGTCTGTCTTCTCATAATGCGGGGAAGTCCATCTTCCATAGGTAACCATATTAGCCATTACTTTCGATATATTGCAGATTGAACCGGTACAGCAAAGGTTTGGAGTGCCATAGAGATAACAGAAGAGGCGAAGGAGATAAAGCGTCAAGCCCTGACAAATTATTGGGTCACCAAAATATACGGCAAGGGATTGTGGTCCCTTATCGTTCTTCAATTTTTCGAGAAGGCGGCATACTTCGTTGATTGCATCGTCCCAATCTGTCTCTGTTAATTTGCCGTTAATCTTTATCAGCGGCTTTTTTATTCTTGAGGGACTGTTTGCTATGTCGAGAGCATTCATACCTCTTATGCAGAGCTTCCCTTTACTGAAGGGATGCTCTTTGAGACCGCTTATCTTCGTTATTTTGTCTCCTGATTTTTCTATTTCCATTCCGCAGTTGTCAACACATATTCCACATACAGTTTTTATTTTTTCAATCTTTTCCATATTGTCTCCTCGACTATGTGTCTGACGAGCGCTTTTGCCTGCCATTGTGGCTTTTACAGGGGTGTTACAAATTCTTTTCCTGCTTCATAGGCAATAGCAAGTCCTTTTTCGTCTTTTCTGATTATCCCTTTTTTATAGTATTCACCCCAAAAACCACAGGCAGTAATAATTTCTGTTGTTATGACCTGAAAAAGCTTCAGGAGTATGACCTGAAATTCAATGATATGGTTGTATGCATCATTACTAGGCCATCCCCATGTGCCTATTATTGCACCGCGTTTTTGCTCTTTGAGCTTAGGAAAGTGAAGAGGTGAACGAAGAGCATCAAGACGATCAAAAAAGACCGAAGTTATGGAGCATTCTCTTCCTGTGTATATAGGGAAAGCAAGGACAACACTGTCTGCTTCGATAAAGGAGTGATAGATTGGCGTCATATCATCACGTAAGATGCAAAGTTCGGGTATCTCCTCGTCTTTGCATTTCATACAGCCTATGCAGGGGGATATTTTCATTTTCTGAAGAAAGAATTTTTCAATATTTGCACCCTCTGATTTTGCTCCTTCTAAGAAGGTGTCGAGAAGAATTTCTGTATTTCCTCCTTTTCTTGGACTTGTAAGAATAGCGACAATCCTCTGCTCAGATGGATTTTTTGATGGTTTTGGTTCCGTAGGGTCATCTTCTCTGTGCCATCTCTTTACTTCTATGAGCCATTTGTTTTCATCGACTTTTTCCTGTGCCTGTTTCTTGCGCTCAAATTCTTGGGGCGCCTTTACTCTAAGAAGAAGTGGTTCATAGGATTTTGGTAGGGCTTTTACTGCTCCGCTGAAAAGAATTTCTTCTGTTATGACATCTGCATTGTTTTCATATGCTATAAGTTTTGTGTAGGAAAGAATCTTTTCCTTCCATGAGTTGCGAACAATAGAGGGCCAAATAGCTAAAATCCTTTGAAGAAGCTCTTTCGCCTTTTCATCAAATTCAAAGTTTTTCAAAACAATCCTTCCATAACACTGAAAAGATATTTTTAGACTCCTTTTTCCTTCGTAATAACATTTATGAGATGTGGACCATTTTCAGAAAAGACCTTCTTTAATGCCTTTTTTATTCCTGATGGAGATTTGATTTCTATTGGTTTGACGCCCATAGATTTTGACAGTGCGGAAAAATCAATTTTCTTCCACATATAATAATCATCCTGTTTCCGATACTTCATATTTGCAAGATAATTGAGAGAAGAATATCCATTGTTGTTGAGGATAATCTGAACGAAGTTTTTCAATCGATAATCTGCGGCTGTGGATAAATCCTGACAGTTGAACATAAAGCCACCATCGCCTGAAAGACTTATGATTTTTCTATCTTTTTGTGAGAAAGAGGCTCCAATTGCCGCTGGAAGCGCAAATCCGAGACAACCAAATGAGCGAGTAGAAAAAAATGCGCGTTTATGTTTCATCTCGGGCATAAGGTGAGAATATGGAATCCATATTGAATCAGTAAAGAAGCTCGCTTTTTTATCTTTTATAAAATCTGAAAGCTCGAGCAAAAATCTTTTTGATGTGAGTGTACTTTTATCCTTCTTCAATTTTTTATATTCTTCATTTTTATAAGAGTTGTACGCTTTTTGGTATTCTTCATAGATCTTTTTTCCGGAAGCAATGGGAAAATCTTTGCTCATCGATGCAACCTTTTTATTTATTGCATTCAGAAATTCTTTGATATCTGCTTTTATATAGAGATTTGCTTTTCTGAATCGGGGATTTTCATTGTCGATATCAACTCGAATTATTTTTTCAGGAAGTTTCAACATTCCCATTCGTAAGTTAACTGGATTTAGGCGAGCACCCAAGGCAATGAATAAATCAGCCCTATTTATGATGTCTGTATTGAATGTGTAAGGAGGCATACCTATTGAAAGAGGAAAGTCGGGGGGCAACGAGTTTCTTCCGCCAAGTGATGATAGGGCTGGAATTCCTGTTAGTTTTATGAATTTTTTGAGCTCTTCTTCTGCACTGCTTCTTATTACACCGCTTCCCAAAAAGAGCATAGGATTTTCAGCTCTTTTGATCATTTCAACTGATTTTGCGATTTGTGCTGCTGACGGTTTTGCTGTTTTGTTCTTTATCCTTATGTTTTTAAAGGGCGCAGATTCATCTATTATTGTGTTCGGTATATTGAGATAAACCGGTCCGGGACGCCCGCTCGACGCAATTGAAATTGCGTCAGCTACAGACTTCTCCACATCTGATGCTTTTTTGGGGGTAATAATCTTTTTTGTAATCGGTGAAAGCATTGTGAAAGAGTCGATTTCGTGGAATCCTTCGCTGCCCAGATTTTCTCGAGGATGGTCAACAGTGATAAAAACAAGAGGCACAGACTGATAATAGCACTCTGCAACTGCTGAAACGAGATTTGTTATTCCGGGACCTCCCATAACCATACATATACCGGGCTTATTTGTAGTAAGGGCGTAGCCTGTTGCAGCAAAGCATGCCGCCTGTTCATGTTTTAAGAGAATAGGCTTTATTCGGCTTTTTCCTTCAATTGCTCCGTAAATAGGAGCAATTGAGCTTCCCGGCAGATGAAAGATTTCTGTAACACCATTATTCGCAAGTGACTTTAAAACCAATCGAGGAGTTTTAATTTTCTTCATTGTAATATGCCTTTACAATTTCATCAGATGGGATGCCGAAGAAATAGTAGTTTTCACCTACAGGTCCTCCGAATCCAATCTGAAGTTTTATGTTTTTTAGTTTCTCTTCCCGCGTCATATTGACTATATTTTCATTTATAGATATATCAACTACATTGCCTATTATGTGATATCCTGACTTTCCCATTGGTATAATTCTGTCGAGCGTGCATTCGTAATGTCCTACGCATTCTTCGATGCGCGGCGGTTTTACCTTCTGTGCCGGGATTGCAGTTAGACCGGCCTTTTCAAGCTCATTTACTCCTTCATCATAATGGCGTCCTGTAATCATCGTTTCTTTAATGAGCTTGGCTTCTGGCCAATTGACTACAAATTCGCCAGTTTTTTCGATATTTTGGGATGTGTGCCATCCCTTGTACGCCATAACGATAAGCTGTGGATTTTCTTCGCTGTTGTTCCACGGAAAGCACATTGCAAAGGGAGCGGCGTTTATTTGTCCTTTTTCATTGACGGTGGTGATGATGCAGCATCCCATTGGGATTGGAAGATATAATTTAAACCACCGAAATTCATTTGGGGATACACTTACCTTTTTCATATCATCTCCCTTTTTTTGAATTAGAAATGATGTATTTGAAATAAAAAAATGAAATCATTTAGTCAAGAAATTAGAGATAGGATTGAAATTGTAACTCTTTGTAGAATAGGGGATTTTAAATTGGACTTGCAGAAATCAATAAATATTATATAAGCACCTCGATACATTAAGATTATTAAATCAAAAGGTAAAAAAAGGAGAAAATTCAGATGAGCAAAAAGAAAGTTGGAGTTATCATTGCCTGTCATGGAGATGTGCCTCTTGATTATATAGAGGAAAATAAAGAAGCATTTGAAATGGCTGAATCACATATAGAAGTACTTTCCAATAATACCCGTGATTTGCCGCGCACAAGGGAAACAGACCCTTTTAAATATGATGTTGAAGATTTGATTGAAAAGATTAAGGAAAAAAGAGAATATCAATCCATTGAAGCAGGATATATGAGTTTTTGCGGTCCTTCGATTCCTGAAGCTGTGGAGAATGCTCTAAAGAATGGAGCAGAAAAGGTATTAGTAATTCCTCTTTTTAATGTCAAAAGTAAACATTCGGTTGTTGATATTCCGCAAATCGTTGAAAAAGCAAAGGCAAAAAATCCAAATGCAGATGTTTCCTATTTGGAGCCGGGGGATGATGAAATAAAGAATCTTTTAGCAGAGATATTGATCAAGAAGATTGATAAATCAATTGGAGACGAATAGACTTGTCCACATATTTAAGGCAGGGAGGTATCTAACCCTCTCTGCTTTTTTTATGCTCTTTCATTTAATTATACTGCTTTCCTGAATCGATTAAAACTTACCTTAGGAGGAAGATTCCCTATTTTGAAATTTTCTGTTTTGAGTAGAATTTCCAAATGAAAAGAGGGCATTATGCTAAATATGCCTGTCAAGATATCAGATGGCAAAAGAGCGGATAGAAGTCAGCTCCTGTTATTTGTTATGATTGAGACAAAGAATATGTACTGATTTGAATTTTGCCAAATAGCATAAAAGAAGGATGAAATATAAAACTCTCCTTTTTAACAAATTCCATTACAGTTATAATAGAG
>RFHX01000152.1 GCA_003695725.1 Candidatus Schekmanbacteria bacterium | reverse complement strand
CTGATAATCCTATTTCTTTCGACTCTTTTTTATACATTCTCCTTAATCCTGTAATCACAATTTTTTATTCAAGACACATCTATTATAACTTTATTTTTAATTGATAAATTATTTTTTTCTTTTTTTCTTGACCCATGAAAAAAGCATCACTTACAATATAAACATAGTAATAATTTTCTATGGAGAAAAAAAATGGATGGGGAGAGATTATTTCGGTGCATTGATTGTAATGATACATTTATTTTTACTAAATTTGATTCAGATCCAAAATTTGTCGCAAAAAGTGACGATAATGAATTTATTGCCATTTATGAAAATGACCGCACCTCTTTGATAAATAGGCATTTCAACCATAGGGTTGTTGAATTGGAGTTGGATAAGGAGACTGCTGTTTGCGACGGCCCTTTTGGCGATCCTTTTGTCCCTATATATATACAGGCAAGGGATCGGGTAAATTTTTATGTCATCAAGAAATTCCGCAACAATTTGGAGGAATCCCTGAAATGCTCAGTAGTTGGAGAGTTTTTGAATGAGAAAATAGCAAAAATATCTTTGCAGAAGGAAAATTTGCTGAAGGATTTAAATGCAGAGATAGACCATATTTCAGAAAATGAAGCTTGCGAGATAGTTTCAAAATTTGAAATGATCACAAAAAAAATTAGATTGAATGATTTTGTCAAACTTTATCCTGATAATGAAAACTATCTGGTTAATTATGCTGTCCCCGGCAAAAGGGTTATAGACTCTTTCCTCAAAAGTTCAGTTGCTGTTTTAGGTTCCCATAAAAAAAAGGAGCTTGATGAGTTTGTTAAAAGGCACATCGAACCCTATGATTCTTTAAATTTCATAGTAAAGAAGAAGATCAGCATTGTAAAAAGAAAAAAAGGAAGCAGACTTATCAAATTTCCTGCAAAGGAAGATTTTGTTGATCTTCGCAATATCGGTTGATTCTACTATCAAAGTATTTTTTAAAGCATAGTTGTCAATCGTTCAAGCCTATAATATAAAAGTAATTTCATAAATTTTGGTTCTGCAAGTGGATTGCCTTCGCTGTAAAAAAGATGAGATGAACACTTGCAGTCCGAAGAACCAAATCCTATGATTTCTCCTGAACTTATTTTTTTTATCTCTTTTGAAAGTTTACATTCGAGATCCTGAGATGTCCTAACTGGAAAATCTGTGATAAAATCCATTTCTTTTCTGATGTAGTCTATATGCCAAAACAATTTCTTCTTTTCCCGATGATGCCTTTGAATCCTTTTTAAAAGATTTTTTTTTGCTGACCCCACATATATATAATAGCCTTTTTTAAAACATATTTTCCCAAGTCTTCCGATAGATAGAATTTTGTCTGTTGGTGATTTCAGAATGATTAGATAACAACCGCTGTCCTTGAATTCTTTCTTTAAAAGATTCCAAGGAATTTTCAGCTGTCGTATGCAGGATTCATTTATTTCCATATTCTTGTTCCATTTTATTGCCAAAGGAATTATAGATAGCTTACCGCGAATTTTTAGAAAGGTTTCTGCAAAATTGGGGTCTGTATGATAATCAGGAAGAAAAATTTTTGCCTCTGGAGCGTTGACGAGAAATAAAACTACATTTTTACATTTTTTTGTTGAAATTGCCGCCAATTCTTCAAGATGGCGTTTGCCCCTTTCTGTAACGGCATCTGGAAACATTGCCACTGATTTGCTGAAAAGAGTGCAGGATTTAACCTCCAAGAGAATTCTTTTATTTTCTTTCATTATTGAAAAATCAAATCTGCTTTTTCCAAATTTGACCTCTCTCCTTATTTCAGAGATATTTTTTAGTTTAGGAACTAAATTTTTTTTGATGAGATATTCAACAATATCGTTTGTGCGGTGAGTATGAAGCATAACAGGAGAATTGTCTCTTTCGACTGCTACGACGGTATATTTTGTTTTTCTATCTCTTTTTTCATTTTTTTCTAAATAAAGAGTGGAATTGACGAAAAAAAGCTCATAAAGTCGTCCGGGGTTTGGCAGATAGGCGCTAATTTTACTGCCGTCAACAATGCAGTTAACTAAAAACCTATTAGGCCTTGAAAGAAATTTTGCTTTAATAATTTTTTTGAATAATGTCATTTTTTATCTTTTAGATAAGTTATGAAAATAGAAAATCATTTTTTTTGAAAGAATTCAAATCAGATAAATAAAAAGGAGGGGGTTGAAATGGAAAAAGGATTGAAAAGATTTATAGATAAAAATGTTGTAGTTACAGGAGGAGGGAGTGGTATTGGAAGGGGCATCTGTAAAAGATTCGCTTCAGAAGGAGCAAATGTAATAGTTGCCGATATCGATGAGAAAGGAGGCAGGGAAACTGTTGAGATAATTGCCAATGAAGGTGGTATTGCAGAATATATATATGTTGATGTGTCTGATAACGATTCAATAAATGAGCTTATAAAAAAGTCAGCAGACAAGTTTGGCAAAATCGATGTAGCTGTGGCAAATGCTGGAATCTCAGATAGGTCGTCTTCAGCCCTCGAAGCTACACCTGACGATTGGGATCGAGTCTATGGTGTAAATGTCAAAGGGGCATTTTTCTTTTCAAAGGCGGCTATTCTTCATATGATGGAAAATGATGTTAAGGGTTCAGTAGTTACGATTTCATCTATTATGGGACGTGCAATAAAAAATATGACAGGCGCTTATGCTTCTTCAAAAGCTGCAGTTATAGCCTTTACGAAAACACTTGCGAAATGTGCATCTAATGCAGGCATAAGAGTCAATAGCGTGGCACCGGGAATGGTTGCTACTAATCTCTACAATCTTGTTGAAAAAGAATTGATGATGGAAAAAAATTCATTCGTCAAATGGATTATAGACCAGTCGATAAAGAACGGCAATATTCTTATTCCGCGTGAAGGGACTCCTGAAGATATTGCAGCCGCAGTGGCTTTTCTTTCATCTGAAGATGCTTCGTATATTACGGCGCAGGTTTTGTGTGTCGATGGCGGTATGGATTGGAGTTGGTGAAGGATAGAATTTAAGATTATTTTCCTGCGAAGAATTAGCGATGGTTTAAGATATAATTTGCAATTATTTGTTTGCTTCGATGTGACATTTTTAGAAATTTCAGCCCAAGATAATAATTGTTGTTGTCGCTTATCATACCTCTAACAACTTCACCGCGAAGGATTACGAGGTCTTCTCCGATTGCAAGAGATATTTCGAGGACAGAATGGATGGGGAAAGGATATCCGCATTCTATTAGAATTCCAGATTCACTAATATTGATTGTTCGCGCAATTCCCTGTCTTTTATCAAACTCACGCTGATCGAAGAAGTTATAATGAAGAAGATTGATCGAATTTACTCGAGGAGCGCTTCTTCTTTCCTTTATTTTCTTTTGTACGATTGCCATTTTTCATATTTTCTTTAAAATGACTTCCGCTACTATCGGCAAT